>QHPW01000117.1 GCA_003219675.1 Verrucomicrobiota bacterium | reverse complement strand
CTTTGACCGGTGGCTTCCTTCCCACGGAACCTCGCGGTTCCGCAGTTGCTTCGGTCTGATGTTTCGGCCATCCTGCCTCTCGTAATGAAAGGCCTGACAACCGTGTTCACACATAGGGGACTTTCACCCCTTCAGTTCACGCCCATGTCAGGCGCACACAAGCCGGATCGAGCTAACCGCCGCCAGCCTCTGGATTTTCGAGAGTCTGTCGGCAAAGTTTGCGTCCGAGGTTTGACGGCGGCGGTAGCTCATCCCGGACGTTAGGTGCGAAACGAATGGCGTGTGAAAACCGCATTACACCCGCATTTCTTCAGTTGCAGAATGCAAATGACTCGCTTGCTCGTGCTCATTTTCGTTGGAGTCGTTGCGGTCTTCTGCGTCGCGCGGTTTGCAGTGCCGGCTATCTACCCAGATCAGCCGAGGGTGAGGACTCGGTTTTCGACTGGCACCGCTATGCCCGGCGCGCCAGCCCGTCAGGGGTTGCACTTCGGAGCGGCGACAGCGGCTTCCGGGGAACAAACTCGTTACGTTTACGTCAGGATTAGCAGTACGGTCTGGGTCTTAGAGTTTATCACTCCTTCACAGTGATTACAGATCAGGTCAACGCAGCAGCAGCTAAGACGCTGGACCGAATGACGAGGAGCGCGATCAGCCGCAGGTTCCATTGCGAGCGTCGTTGGCGCGCTCCTCGTCATCGGTCATATTGGGTCGTTGATATGGCTTAGAACTTGTCAAGCGGGCAGTCAAATTCTGTTTCCGGTTTTTCACGGCTGTTCTTTCCGACCTGACGCAATGGACTGTTGGGTTGGCGCAGGCAGCGTGATCAACGACGGTTGATCATGCTGATATGCGTGAGTTCACAGTTTCTTCCGAAACTGGATGTAACACCTGACCACGGTTCGACGCGGCGCTGCCTCACTCTAGGCACGAGGGTCCAGCCGAAATAATTCGGGGTTTCCTCCTAACGAGCTCGAGGGTTCGCCTGGCGTTTTTTGACTTTGTCCGGCGCCTGAACCTGGCAGGCAATGGCCCACACGAATCCAGTCAGCTCGCGCGCCAGGGCGGTCACCACGAGCACCGTCTTTTTGCGATGCGCACTCAAGGTCTTGTAGCGTTGATGCAATCGTTGTTGCGCCTTCCAGGAGATGTCCCGCACGGCTTTGGGTTGTTTCTCCTGGCGCTGCCGCAATTGCGGGCTCACTTTGGGCGGCAGCCGATACTGCCAGGCCGCTTCGGTCAACACCCGGCGGCAGGCGCCGTTGCCGCATTTGGTGATGCTGCCCTGCCAGCGTTTATCGCTGCTGGTGTGTTCGCAGGGCGTTAGTCCGAAGTAAGCCATCAATTGGCGTGGATCCTCAAAGCGACTCAGGTCTCCGGCTTCGGCCACCAGCGTCATGGCCACGATCGTCTGCACGCCGCGCAAACTCATCAGTGCGCGGACCACCGGTTCCCATTTCCAGCCGGGCAAGGCGTTTTCCATCGCCCGACTCAACCGCTCCAGCCGTTGGGTCTCCACGGTGATGGCTTCCAGGTATTCCTGAAAAACAATCTGCTGCTGTGGCCGGGGCATCGTCAGCCGCGCCAGGTAACGCTGGTGCGCGTCATTCCAACTGCTCTTGCCGGAGTAACGAAATCCCAGCCGCAGCAGGAAGCCTTTCAAGCGCTGCCGGGCCTTGCGTTGATCCATGACCGCCGCCTGGCGCGCCCGCACCAGATCCCGCAGCGCCTCATCCTCTTCCTCGGGCACGTAGATGGCCGTCAGTTCACCGGCCCGATACAGCCGCGCCAGTTGCTGGGCATCACGCCGATCGGTCTTGACCCGGTCGGAGGCTTTCTTGGGGATCAAGGAGGGCGCGACCACCTCACAGCGCAGCCCCTTCTTCTCCAGATGCCGATAAATCACATACCCGCACGGACCGGCTTCGTAAACAAAACGCAGCTCGACGCCGGGCTGCTGGAGTTTCTTGATCCCTTTGTCCAAGGCATCGAGGGTGCCGCCGATGATGCCGTAGTTGCGGACCTCGGTGTCGCCGGCCGGCGCGATAGCCACGGCGATGGTTTCTTTGTGGACGTCCAGACCGATATAATGCACTTTTTTGTTCATGGGTGTTTGGTTTCGTTCATTGATGATGAATCAGGCACGGCTTGTGCCTCTCACATGGCGGATAGGTCTCCACCCGGAGATAACCCGCGTAACTACACCGGAATCAAACACTCGCTTAACTTTTTTGTTAAGCCATAGGGTCTAGTCTCCACGCCCGATCAACTGCGGTCGCTTGGTCGGTCCAAACGCCACGTTGGCTTCGGAGTTCAACGTTACCTGGTCGGCTTCGAACCTCAGCGTAAATGTCGTCTGGAAGGGCGTCTCATAGGCGCAAAGTTTGATCACGCAAGTGTCGTCAGCCGGCCACGCGAACGTGCTTGCGGTCGGTTCGTCGGGGAATTGCGCCAGCCGCCCACCCATGAGCGGCGCCCGTCCCTTCTTCCATTCCTGATAGCCGCAAGGGA
>QHPW01000459.1 GCA_003219675.1 Verrucomicrobiota bacterium | reverse complement strand
AGACTGCAGACGCCAGAATTCCTAACTTGTATGCCGGACAAATCCATTATTTGAGCGCCAGGTCAAATGGCATGAGGTCGGTGGAACTGACAGCACGAACTCCATCGTCAGAGCCGGTGAGGATGGAATTTCAAAGGCACTCAGCCGCGCTGGAGGCGCCATACTTGCATTGGTGCAAATCCCGCATACAACGGTTGATCGCGGAACGCGACAACAAAACAGCGATCGCTCTCTCGACCGAGAGCAATCTGATTTGCACTTTGACTGCTTTCGTCGCGTGGGACGACTCCAAGAAGGTCGTTGTGCCGGACCATCAATTGGTCCAGCCGAACGCGGAGATCCATTCAGGGGGGATCGCCTTTTTAAGGCGGTGGTCGATGGATAAAACCGAGCTGAGCGTGAATCATGTTCTGAGAGATTTAAGTGAACTTCTCAAGGTTCATCCCAATACCCAAAAGAATGAGTTGGTGATACACAAACTGGCCGAGGATGTCGTGGCGGAAATAACTTTTTCAGGTCTGATTCAAATTCTCCTGAACCTGTCCATCAACGGCCTTCAGTGCACATCCGAGCCTCACCGCGTGGAGATTTCTGGCGCCCGTCTGGCTGAGCCGCTCGATTTGTCGACGTTTTCGGACGGATCTGAGAGTCACATGATCAACCGCGACGGACTTCACAATGCCGCTCCGTTGCTCGCAATCTCTGTTTGTGACAACGGGCCAGGGATTCCGCCCGATCTGTTGACGAAAATTTTCGAACCCTTTTTTTCCACTAAATTGGTTAGGAGCAGTGGCTTGGGTCTGGCTATCGTTCATCGGTTTGTAAAAGAAGCTAAGGGAGCCATTTACCTGCAGACCAGTGTGGGTCGCGGTACGACCTTTACCGTTTTTCTACCGGCGCATGATTTAACTCACAAGATATGAGGACTATTAACGCAAGTTGCGATGAGTTGTTGCAGGTACCCTCTATCCGTGACACGCGCCCCGAAACTGTTCTTGAGTTTCTCTGCTCGGCGAACAATCAACTCGTCAGCGATGCCCCCGGTTGTCGATCACGTTCTTGTTGTCCATTGCAATTGTCGGGTAACACAGAAAATTCCTGGCGTGATGCCGGCGGGCCATCAGTACCTCGCGTTTGGCGATGCCAATGGCCCAGGCGACGAACGGCCGTTGTGCGTCGTATTCGGGGAACTTGCGAAGAAGGATCACCGCGACGTTCTGAAGGAGGTCCTCCGCTTCCTGGAAATCCGCGACAACCGCGTTGATGTAGCCGGCGACAATGGGCTGGGCTTCGGTCCAACGGCGGGTGAACTGTTCGTGGTTGTCCATAACGGGTGGTCTCTCACCTTATCTCTGCCACCAGCGGCAAATCGTTACATGAAATCTGTACGAAACGCAAAACCGGGAAACCGCGTCGTGTAGCGGAGGCTTCGAGCTTGGGGCACATCAATCATCTCGTGACACTCCTCAAAGCGGAGGCTCGAAAAATCCTCACGGCTCAGAGGAAATCGTGAGCGTCACGAGAGTTTCGAGTACCCTTGCGGGATTCTGTGGGATCCAGACCGTCTCGTACCCGTCGAGATGCGTATGCCAGCGCGAGGAACATCCGCTCCCACCTCCAGTTTTCAGAATCATCGCCAAGCGCACAAGTGAAAGGTGGGTCTTCGTGAATGAATTCGTCCGGCGCTGCTCCACCTGGACCCACCATGAAATTGAATTCCATTAACACCCTTTCACTTCTGAACAGCACCAAATCGCTCACGGCGCCACGGCGCGGTAAAAGCGATTGGAATGGACGTCGCTCTGCGGGTCGCTGAAATTGAGAGGACCCGCGATGGTGTTGGTCCAGATGGGCAGCCAACTCACCAGATCGGTTGAAGCTTCAACGACCGCCAACTGTCCCGCTGGCCCTGTGAGAATAAAGCCGAATTGGCCGCCGCTGAAGCCAAAGCCCGGCCCAGAACTGAGAAACACGGTTGCCAGGTATCCTTTCCGGATCGTGTTGTTAAGTGTGTCCGCGACATAGACGTTGCCCGCGCCGTCCACCGCCACGCCGTAAGGTCCGGGAGGATAGCCACAACAAGTCGGGTAACTACCGAACCGCGCGGCGCTCCCCGTCCCGTCCACGCTGCCAAAACTGCCCGCCAGTCCGCCCAGCGTCGTCACCACTCCCGTCGCTGTCACTTTGCGGATCGTGTGGTTACCTGCGTCCGCCACATAGACGTTCCCCGCGCTGTCCACCGCCACGCCGTAAGGATAATGAAATCGCGCGGCGCTCCCGGTCCCGTCCGCGCTGCCACCCACGAAACCGCCAAGCCCATCAGGATTAGGTTGAGTCAGGCCAGCCAGCGTCGTCACCACTCCCGCCGGTGTCACTTTCCGGATCGTGTGGTTTTCTGTGTCCGCTACATAGCCGTTGCCCGTGCTGTCCATCGCCACGCCGGAAGGACCATAAAACCGCGCGGCGCTCCCCGTCCCGTCCGCGCTGCCAGAACCGTCCGGTCCGGCCAGTCCGGCTAGCGTGGTCACCACTCCCGCCGGCGACACTTTGCGGATCGTGTGGTTGCCTGTGTCCGCCACATAGGCGTTGCCCGCGCTGTCCACCGCCACGCCGGAAGGGCCATTAAACTGCGCGGCGCTCCCCGTCCCGTCCGCGCTGCCAGAACCAGAACCGTTCGGTCCGGCCAGTCCGGCTAGCGTCATCACCACTCCCGCCAGCGTCACTTTCCGGATCGTGTTGTTGTATGAATCTGCCACATAGACGTTGCCCGCGCTGTCCATCGCCACGCCGGAAGGACCATAAAACCGCGCGGCGCTCCCCGTCCCGTCCGCGCTGCCAGAACCGTCCGGTCCGGCCAGTCCGGCTAGCGTCGTCACCACTCCCGCCGGCGTCACTTTCCGGATCGTGTTGTTGTGTGCGTCCGCCACATAGACGGTGCCGGTGCTGTCCGCCACCACGCCGGAAGGGCCGGCAAACCGTGCTTCGCTCCCGGCTCCGTCGGCACTGCTGTCACCCACGGGATCGCCATTTAGATCAAACTGAGCCAGTCCGGCGAGGGTGGTGAAGGTGTAAGGTTCATAGGTCGATTGGGCCGAGACTCTGGGCAACAGCCAGGCATGAGCAGCCAGGAAAAGCTCGAACGTCAGGAGTTTGATTTTCGTTTTCATAAACTTCTTAGTGTTTACCTGTTAGCCAAACGGGCTTTGGCGCACACACAGTTTCTTCGCCAAAACCCGCCATCTTCTCACGCGAGAAGAAAATCTCAGTGCAACATGGCTCTGCATAAAACGATGCTCTAATGCGGCTAAGGCAGTAAGTTAGACGCGCCGACGCGGAAGAATTGGCCCTGGCCTTCGACTGGAAAGGCTACGCTTGCTGGTAGCCCATTGCCGGTGATGCGAGTCTTCTCTATCCAGACCGTCTCGTACCCGTCGAGATGCCTATGCCAGCGCCAGGAACATCGCT
>QHPW01000457.1 GCA_003219675.1 Verrucomicrobiota bacterium | reverse complement strand
GTCGTGCTTACTGAGTTTATTATGGACCCTCTTTGCTGTGAATTCATCTCTAGCTTCCATCCAATCCCAACAATGCTCCACAATGCTGCAAGCGATTCGTTGAGTATAATGGGGATCGGGACGCCCTTTTAGAGGTTGAGCGGTGGCTTTTTCAGAGGCAATTGCACCTTCGACTAGAGCTTCTATTGCCTTGAGCTGAGATCGTATCTTGTTGAGCCGGCTTAGCGTGGTCATATTAGCTTTTGCATTTAGACAATACTAAAGCAACATAACCAGCCTGTCAACCCCGGCCCTCGCCCCTTTGGGGGCTTTGCCTAAAATCGGCCTTTGCCCCACCAGGGATGGATTTTGCCCAAGAACGGGTTACAGCCACCGGATGCTCGGAGCCTCCACAATCCTCCAAACTCCAATCGCAATAATTGCCCATACTTCGGAAAACATTCCGGATTTCGCCCCTTCCGTTAGCTTGGGTGCCTCCACCTTCAGGTGATAAAAAATGAGCGCCACCGAGCCTACCAAAGCGAGAATGGTAATCATCTGATGCGTGAATCGCAACCAGAGCGCAGAGATTAGCGTCCAACTGATTAGAGCTCCAACAAACTGCGAAATGTGCGGTCCAACGGCTTTCGCCAACAGTAGCGCGGTCAATATGTTGGGAATCTGCGTCAGCCCGAAAAGGACAAGAGCAAATGTTCCGACGTAGGCGATGATCGTTTCCACGCTTTCTTCGTTTACTCCCCTTCCTTGTAAACAACATCAATCGCCAGACCGGCGGCAAGCAGCAATGCGCCGGCCGCCGGACTCGCGCCGCTCAGGTCTTTGAGAGAGATAATGTAATTGTCCGCCGAGGTGAACAGTTCCTTGCCCAGGCCGGCCCATTTCTTCGTCACCGAGCCGATCTCGCGCCCTTGCTTGCTGATGAATTTGAAGTCCCAGCCTTTCCAATTGCCTTTCACTTCCGCGACCTGCTGGTTCTGGTTGTCGAAAACGTTGAAACCGCCGCCGATGGAAATCAGTTTACTCTGGAAATAACCCAGCGGCTGGCCGCCCGCGACGACCCGGACTTTCGACCGGATCAAAGTGAAACCGCGATGGATCGAGGCGACCGGCGGCTGGCCTTCCTGTTCGTAGATGTTCACCGTGGTGGGCATCATGCTTTTCTGGATCACCAGCCGCAGCCATTTGGCCCAGACCGGCGGCTCTTCCTTCGCGATGCCGATGGGTTGGCCCGTGGCCGGATCGAGAATGTCGTACGTATCCACCAGCTTCAGCAGGCCGACTCGTTCTTTCACGAAGAAGGAATTGCGTTCGAGCAACGACCGACCCGCGTGAGGGGCGAATCGCGCAGAGGAGGGCGACGCGGTCGGAGCGGTGACGTGAACCGTGTTCCCGGTTGAATCGGCGACGCGCAAGCTGATGCCGGAGGGCGGAGCGACCGGACCGGGAGCTCCGATAGAGGACGAAAGGTTTTGTTGGATAATCTGGTTCGCGACGGCGGTGCCATCGCCGCCGCACCTTGGACATTGGACCGTCGCCGGCAGCAGGCCGTTGGCCGGTTCCCAGTCGAATTTATAACGCGTGCCGCAGCCGCATTGGATTTTCACTTCCATCATGATTCAGGACCGTTTGGTTGTTCGGATTAAATCATTCTCGGATGGAAAAACAACGCCTTTTGCGCCAGGCGTGAACAGCTGCGTGCAGGGGCGTGGGTCCAACCTCAGGCTGGACGCAAGCCTCTGTCCAATCCCAAAAAGATCGGGAGCGCACTGGGACCATGAACGGTGGGGCGAGACTCCGTCGAGCCTGAGCGCCAATGGACAGAAATTAGGGCTCGACGGAGTCTCGCCCCCCCGGCCAAGGGGCTCAGTTCGAGGTCAGAAACTTCAGCAACTCAATCTGCTCCCGTTCGTTCAACCCGTCGAGCAATCCTTCGGGCATGAGCGACAGGTCGCTTTTGGCGCGTCTGGCAATATCGGGTTTCGCCACGACAGACTCGCCCGCGGTCGTCCGGATGGTGACGGCGCCGGCGGTCTCGTTGATGATGAGGCCGGAAATCACTTCGCCGTTTCGCGTCTCGACCGTGGTCATCTGGAAATCGGTCCCGATGACTGCATTCGGATCGATGATGTTTTCCAGGAAGTAGCGAATACCGTTGCGACCGGCGCCGGTGAGTTCGGGGCCGACCCGGTTTCCATCATTGCCGACACGGTGGCATTGAGCGCAAAGTTTTTGAAAGTGCTCGCGGCCCGCGTCCGCGGAGTAGGCCCAGAGCGGCGCTTCGTCGAAGGTTTTCTCCAGGCGCGCGGTCTGAGTCTGCTTCTCCAGCGAGCTTTGCTGGATTTTGCCCCAGGCGGCGGCGACGCGCTTGTCCAGCTCGGCGTTATGCAACTGCGCCAGTTGCCGAATGTGGAAGGCGGTGATTTGATCGCGTTTGAGTCTCCCGCTGGCGACGGCATCGAGCAGGGTCAAGGCAAACGAAGCCCGGCCCGTCAATGCGTTCAACGCCGCAACACGATCGGAAGCGGAGAAACTCTCGTAACGTTGGATCAACGCGGGCGGCACTTCGGGTGAATCGAAGCGGGCCAGGAGAGGGATGGCCGGCGAACGAAATGTCCGGTCCTCAAGCAGGCCAAGAAACACCGGGAGCGAGGCGCGGTCGAGAGCGCGGCTGAGCACCGCGAAAGCGTGTTTTCGCGCGTCGGCATCGATGCTCGAGTTCGCCAGCGTTTCGCGCAAACGGGGGAACATCGAGCTGTCGCCGAATACGGCGGCCAGACGTTCGGCCTGGCGGACCACGCGTGAATCTTTGTCGGCGTAGAGTTTTGCCGCAATTTTCCTCCAGGCCGGAGGCATCTTCACGTTTGCCCGCGCGCTCATCGCCAGCTCGATTCCGGCCAGACGCCGTCGCAACGTTTCGCCTTCGAGCTTTTCGAGCAGAACCACGACGCGATTCAGCGCGCCACCCTCAAACGTCGCGGCGTACCAATAAATCCAATCGGTGAGCTGCGGAATCCTGCCTTGTTCGGCGACGGCGAACGCGCGGTCGAGTGCGGAGGCGGCATTAGCCGACGTTCGGAGGCTCTCATCGATTTCGGATTTCGGATTTCGGATTTGGGATTTGGAGTAATCAGCCTCCTCACGTCGGCTGCTGCCAGGTTCAGGGAAAGCTTCAACGGTTTTGCCACCGCGCATTGACGCCATGAACGGTGGGGCGAGACTCTGTCGAGCCCTAATTTTCTGTCGTGGAGAGATCAGGGCTCGACGGAGTCTCGCCCCACCCGGTTCATGGAGAGGGTGGCTTCCGGCCGGGTTAGGGGCCGTCATTCGCAGCGCGATCGCATCCCAAATCAACATCGGCAAATTGCGGTCTTCGCGGTCAGCGCCGTGTCGCGTGAGCGATTCAACGAGTTGCCAGGCCGTTTCTTCGGGCACGCGCTGGATGGCCGAGGCAAGGTAGAGCCGCACAATCGGGGAGGGATCGGTCCTGGCCAGCGCCGTGAACCGGCGGAGCAACGCCGGGGAAGCCAATCCGTCTTCAGTCGAGAGCTGGATCGCCCACGCGCGAACGTATTCGTCGCTGTCGGCAAGCAATTGATTCTGCATTTCGCCGGAAAAGTCGCCGATGAGGTGGGTTGTCCGGAGTGCCCGCAGACGCCGTAGAGAATCGGCGCTTTTGAGCGCAGTCGCGCGCAACGCCGCCTTCGCCTCGGATGCAATGCCGCGCGACGACGCGCGTTCATGCAACAATCGTTGCGCGGCCCGGCCATACCAATGATTCTTGTGTCCGAGCAATTCGGCGAGTTCCAGGTCGCTTTTGCCGGCGAGGTCCACTTTTACCGGTCTATAGGCGGCGACATATTCGATGCGATAAATGCGGCCATTGCTGCGGTCCCACAGCTCCGTGTTCGGGTTGTGACAGTGTTGTTGATCGTACCAGTCGATGACATAGACAGCGCCGTCGGGGCCGTATTGCAGATCGACCGCAACATATTTGGGATCGCTGCAGAAAAACATGTCCTGACCCGCATGCACGGTGTCGAACCCCGAGCCGAGGCGATTGTTGATCTGATGATTGATCTGGTGGCCGCCGAGGTTGTGGGTGAAAAGGTGGCCGCGGAATTCGTCCGGCCAGTTGTCGCCGAGGTAGATCATGGTGCCGACGTGCGCGTGGCCGCCGTAGATCGCGTCGCTGCCGGGCTTGCCCGCGCCCCCGGCGCCGTGATCGTAACGGGCTGATGCGAGCAAGTAATTGCTGAGGCCGGGAAAGTCATCCGGGGGATTTGCGATAATGAAAGGGGCGTAGTTCGCGTTGGCCTGGTTCCAGAAATGGCCGCCCTGGATCACGTGGGTTGTGCAGCCGCGCCCCCAATAACTGCGGCAATGCGTCATGAAAATCTGGCCGCGCTCGTCGTAATCGAGGCCCCACTGGTTGCTGCCGCCATGAGCGAACACTTCAAACTTGTGCCGCACGGGATGAAAACGCCAAACGCCCGCCCGCAGTTCAATGCGTTCAGCGTCGGGCGCGCCGGGCTTGCCGATGCGCGCGGTGTTGAACACGCCCTGGTTGCCGTAGAGCCAGCCGTCCGGGCCCCACAGGAAACTGTTCAGGCATTCGTGTGTGTCCTGGTAACCGAAGCCGTCCAGCATCGCCTCCGGCGGACCGTCGGGCACGTCGTCGTGATTGCGGTCGGGAATGAACAGCAGTTCCGGCGCCGCGCCCACCCACACTCCGCCGTAGCCGACCTCTAACCCGGACACGAGGTTCAATCCCTCGGCAAACACCTTCCGCGACTCGAACCTGCCGTCGCCGTCGCGGTCCTCGAAGATCACAATCTTGTCCAGGCCCTGTCCGGCGGGTCGCTTGGTCGGATAACTGTAGGCCTCCGCCACCCAGATGCGCCCGCGCTCGTCCCAGGCGAACGCGACCGGCTGTTGGATGTCCGGTTCCGCCGCCACCAACTCCGCGCGGAATCCCTCCGGCAAATACATCCGCGCCAGGGTTCGTTCCGCCGGTGATCGTGGTTCCGACGGCATCGGGTTGGGCTTCAGATGACGCAAGACAGGGCTGGCCCGAAGGCGCTGAACGTCCGGCAGCGGCTGTTCGGCGAGGGCGACAGCGCTCGGCAAGAACGTTGAAAGTATCGCGACCGCGACCGGCGCGAACGGACGTCGCGTTTCATCGGGGAATTGCATGGCATCGGAATACTGAACTCGCCGAACATTGTCAAAAGCTTGGGAACGCGGCTAGCGTCCTAATCTGCTTAAGGTGGGTGCGCCGCTGCCGCGGCGCACGGCGGTGCCGCAGCACCGCCGCCGCCAAATTAGGACACTGCCGGAACGCGGGCGGTCGTGCCACACTTTGCATTCTCGGCGGGGCGTACGTCCTCGCGACCCGGCTCATGCGTAGCCTCCCATTGGGTTTTGCGCACGCATTTGGGCCATGAAAGGTGGGGCGAGACTCCGTCGAGCCCTGACCTGTAATGGATAGAAATCAGGGCTCGACGGAGTCTCGCCCCACCCGGTTCATAAAGAGGAAACAACTCGATAAACTGGACGTGAGTCGGGGCACCAACCTCTGAAAATGGCAGGGCGCGGTGGCCCCGAACAAGTGCAGAAAAATTCCATTGACAGCATCGATCAAGTGTATTATTGAACTAATACACTATTTAAGTTATGCGCTTCTTGATTTGGGCCGAGATCAAATTCCTCCTGTCGTGATCCATGCAACTTCACATTTCCCCAAAAGACGGCGTGCCGATCTATCGCCAGATCGTCAACCAGGTGAAGTACCTGGTCGGCTCCGGCCGGCTGGCGCCGGGCGAAGAGTTGCCGCCCATCCGCGTCCTGGCGGAGCAGCTCGTCGTCAATCCGAACACGGTCGCGCGCGCCTACGCCGAACTCGAACATGCCGGTATCGTTACCAAGCGTCACGGTTCGGGGACGTACGTCTCGGACAACGGTTCGCCGCTCAAGCGCGCGGAAAAGCTGAAAATCCTCGCGCAGCGCGCCGACGCCTTGGTGGCCGAGGCGCGGCACTTGGAAGTCGAAATCAGCGAATTACTCGATGTGGTCCGTGAGCGTTACCGGGCCATGCAGTCAAAGGAATAGATATGAGACGACAGGATAGACTACCCTCACCGGTCTTGGCCTTCCCTCTCCCCCTCGGAAGGGGGGAGGGTCAGGGTGAGGGGTCGCAGCAGAACACGCCGACGAAGTTGCAATTTCCCCCTCACCTTTGTCCTCTCCCCCGCTGCGGGGGAGAGGAAGAACTTGTCGCCCGACGGCGCGATCAGCGCCACACCCCACGGATTTTCCCATGAATATGAACATACCTGCTTGTTTTCCTAACCAGCCGGTCGTTGTCATCAATGGCCTCTCGCGCCGATTCAAATCGAAACTGGCGCTCGACGGCGTCAGCCTCAACGTCGAGCGCGGACAGGTGTTCGGCCTGGTGGGCGCCAACGGCGCGGGCAAGACCACGCTCATCAAACACATCCTGGGATTGTTGCAGGCCGAATCGGGTTCCGTGCGCGTGTTCGGTCTCGACCCGGTTGCGGAGCCGGTGGCTGTGCTGAGCCGCGTGGGCTTTCTTTCGGAGGACCGCGATCTGCCCGGCTGGATGCGAGTGGATGAATTGATCCGATACACGCGCGCCTTCCACCGGGAGTGGGACACTGCCTACGCGGAACAGCTTCGCCAACAGTTCCAGCTCGATCCGGCGGCGCGAATCAAACAGCTTTCGCGGGGCGAACTCGCGAAAGCCGGGTTGCTGGTCGCGCTCGCGCATCGACCCGAACTGCTGGTGCTGGACGAACCCAGTTCGGGCCTCGACCCGGTCGTGCGCCGTGAAATGCTCGAAGCGATTGTCCGCACCGTCGCCGATGAAGGTCGCACCGTGTTTTTCTCGTCGCATCTGCTGGACGAGATCGAGCGCGTTTCGGACCGCGTCGCGATGATGGCTTGCGGACGCGTCGTGTTGCAGGGGCGTCTCGATGAAATCCTCGAATCGCACTTCCGCTTGACGCTGCGCTTCCCGACACCGCCGCCGACGCCGCCGAAACTCGCGGGCGCCCTGCTCGTGACCGGCAGCGGCCTGGAGTGGACCGTGCTCTGCAACGGAGCGCGCGGAGAACTGGAAGCCGCGGTTGTAAAACTGGGGGCGCGCATCGTGGATGAAACCGCGGCGTCTCTCGACGAAATCTTCCTCGCCCGCGTCGGCCGTGAACGATCAACGGGTGAGACCCTTCAATTGCCAGCCAGGTCAGTGACCTCCAACAAACCCGATGCATCGCGATGAAATGATGAGTAGCTCGAAAAACAACACCCCTTCGGGTGATAGTTCCCCTGCGAGGTCCACGCAGTGCCGGCGGCGGGCGCGGCCGTTCCCCTCACCCCGGCCCTCTCCCTCAGGGAGAGGGAGAATCGTTCGTCTCTGGGGCGTGCAATCGCACCGCTTCGGACGGCCACGGCGCGGAGATGGCGACCGAGACATCGACATGTCAGAGAGCGTCGAAGGCTGTTCCCTCTCCTTGAGGGAGAGGGTCAGGGTGAGGGGGAACGAGACGTTGCTTTTCGGGTGGTTGCGGCTGTTTCCCGCAACGATCGAACATCGCGACACCTCCGACCGAACCGGAGACTTCCCACCAGGATTATGAATTCACCTGTCGCCGCGCTCGCCTGGGAGATCTGGCGCAAGAACCGGTTCGGGTTCCTGTTGTTGTTCGTGTTCCTGATCGTGTGCCTCGGTTTCGGTCGAGTGGCGACGCATTTTGCCGCGGAGGCGTCGCGGTTGTCCTTGATGCTGCCCGCCGTGGCGCCGGAGGTCATTGACGCGAACACACGCGCCACAGACTGGCTGACTTTCGCCGGCCAGTGGAGCGGAGTGCTGCTGGGTCTTTCGTTTCTGGTCACGCTGGCCATGTTTGCCTTTGCGGAATCGAGTCCTTTGCGCGGTTTCAGCGGGATTCCTTCCCGCCTCTTCACGCTGCCGGTGCGGACGGGCCAGTTGGTTGCGGTACCTATGGCGTCGGGCGTTTGCTTCGTTGCGTTGCTGTACCTCGCCTGTCCCGACTGGTGTTCGCGCCGTATCTCTCCCAGGCGGTACAACTGCCGGACATTTATTTCTTGCTGCTATTATCCGCGGCCCTGGCTGGGTTTCAGACGCTCGTCTGGACGCTGCCGGGTTTTCCCAGGACGCGCGTGACGCTGCTGATCCTGCTGATCACCTCCGTGGCGGTGCTCAGCGTGTTGCCGTTTTCCGAGCTGAATCGATGGCCTGAACGAAAACTGACTCTGATGGCG
>QHPW01000456.1 GCA_003219675.1 Verrucomicrobiota bacterium | reverse complement strand
GCGCCTTACGAATACACCACCACCAGCGTCACCATCCTGAAGTTCAGGAGCGGAGCCGTCGGCAAGTGCGCTGCGATCGTGGATTGTCTCCAACCCTACTACTTCCACACCCATCTGGTGGGCAGCGAAGGCAGTCTGCTCGACAACAAGTTTCACTCGATGAAGCTCGGCGGCCTGAACAAAAACAAATGGAGCGAACTTTCAATGAAGATGCTCGATTCCGGCGACGTGTCCGACCATCCCTATCTGACGCAGTTCCAGGCCTTCTTCGACGCGCTGGACGCGGGCAAGGAGACGCCGCTCACGAGTTTGAAGGACGCCCTTTACAGTCACGAGGTCATCTTCGCCGCGGACAAATCGGCGGCCACGGGTAACCCGGTGAAATTATACCGCTAAAAAGTACTCAGCGCGGCCAGGCCGCAACCGAAGTAGCGCAGACTTCCAAGTCTAAATCAGGAACACTGGCGCTCCTTGCAATCATCAGTGGCCGCTTGAATGAAAACCGCCATCGCCATCGCCGCGCATCCGGATGACATTGAGTTTTACATGGCCGGAACCCTGCTGCTGCTGAAGCATGCCGGTTGGGAAATTCATTACCTGAACGTGGCCAGCGGCAATTGCGGCGGCGTGAAATGGAACTCCTCTAAAACCCGCGCCGTTCGCCGCCGCGAAGCCCGGGAGGCGGCCAAAGTCCTCGGCGCGCATTGGCATCCGCCGCTGTGCGATGACCTCGAGATTTTCTATGAGATAAAACTGCTGCGCCGCCTCGCCGCAATGATTCGCCAGGTGAAGCCGGCCATTGTCCTGACTCATTCGCCGCAGGATTACATGGAAGACCATACGAACACCTGCCGACTTGCGGTGACCGCCGCTTTTGCGCGTGGCATGCCGAACTTCAACACGATTCCGGCCCGCCAGCACTTTGAAAGCGACGTCGCCCTTTATCACGCCATGCCGCATGGCTTGCGCGATGGCCTCCGACAAACCATCATTCCGGAGGCCTTCGTGGACACGACGACTGTTCACGAAACAAAGCACCGCGCCTTGGCCTGCCACCGGAGTCAGAAAGAATGGCTCGACATCAGCCAGGGGATGGATTCCTACCTTCAGGCGATGGACGAAATATCGCTGACCGTTGGCAAGTTGTCGAAACGGTTCAAACACGCTGAAGGTTGGCGTCGGCATTTGCATCTGGGTTTCAGCGCGACGGACGGTGACTCGTTGCGAATCCTGCTCGGGAAAGATTATTTAGCGAACAAGGTTTACGAGCGAACCTTGTCAGAGCGTGATAGTATGAGCGGCGGAATCGGACCGGGAAAATAGAAAACCATGCCACGCAAACTCAGCTCCATCGCTCCCGGCTGGTGGGACTATACCACGATCGACGATGACATTATCGAAGCCGCGGCACGACTGACGCCGGAGAACATGCTCAAGCTGTCGCGGCCGGGATTCAAGGTGGTGTTTTATGACACGCTGGAAGAATTTTACCTGGCGGAAGCGCTGGAATACATCAACGCCTGGATTCAATCGACCGAAGACAATCCGGTCGGCATCTGCGGGCCAATTGGGCCGACGGAACAATTGCCGCTGGTGGCGCGGCTGGTGAATGAATTGAATCGAAACGTCCGCTCCGCGCATTTTTGGGGAATGGACGAATGGTTTCTCGACGGGCGGGAGGTTCCGGTGTCCCATCCCTTGTCGTTTGAGAGGGCGGATCGCGAACTTTGTTTCGATCGGATGCGCAAGGAGCTGAGGATGCCGGACGCGAACCTGCATTTTCCCAAAGCCGACACCTCAGCCTACCGCAAAAGCTGGGACGCCGGTGTGCGTTGTGCCGTGATGCAGGGGGGGCAGGGGGATGTGAAACATTGGGCGTTCAACGATCCGCTTCCACGCAAAGGCAGATTCAAGAACCAACCGCCGTCCCCGGCCGAGTATCGCAAGCTGGCCACGCGCGTGGTGGATCTTCACCCGCTGACCATCGCACAAAACGCGCGCACTTCCGGCGGCGGCAACATTGCGCTCGTTCCGACGAAGGCCATCAGCGTCGGTCCGGTCGAAACGTGGAAAGCGGAGAAGGTCTCCATCTGGCACGCGGGCCGACACGACAACCCATTCGGGCAGCGCCTGAGCAGCTTCATGATTTCGCGGCGCATCGCAGACGCCTCCGTGCCGATGTCGCTTCTGGCCGACCATCCGAACGTGCAATTCAACTTTTATCGCGGCGGCATCGGCAGGTGCGAAGTGGAAATGCACTGAAGGTGGCGTCGTAGCGGCGGGCGTCCCGCCTGCCATAGAGCCGGGCATCCTGCCCGGCGAAACGAGCTCATGTATACCCCCAATCGTCCGACTATAGGCGAATGCCGCCGCGAGGCTCAAAACCTGCCAGACTGTAAGCCGGTGCCACGTCACGGTGCCAGCCGTTCGATCAGCCAATTTCCATTCGCCTGTTTGGTGTAACGGAAGCGGTCGTGCAGCCGGTTTTGGCGACCCTGCCAGAACTCGATTTCCGTCGGTGATAAAATGTAGCCTCCCCAAAACGGCGGCAGCGGAACGGTGTCGGGATATTTTTGTTCGAACAGTTCGAGCCGCTCTTCGAGAACCCCACGGCTGGCAATCACGTCGCTTTGGGTCGAGACCCACGCCCCAAGCTGATGCCCGCGCGGGCGGGTCTTGAAGTAGGCTTCGGATTCTTCACGCGAAATACTGCTCACCACGCCAGTGACGCGCACCTGTCGCTCCAGTTCAGCCCAGTAAAAGACCAGGGCGCCTTGGGGATTTTCGGCCAGTTCACGCGCTTTGCGGCTTTCGTAGTTCGTGTAAAAAATGAGGCCACGTTCATCCACGCCTTTGAGCAGAACAATGCGCGCGGACGGTCTGCCGGACTTCCCGACCGTCGCCAGCGTCATGGCCGTCGGCTCCAGCATTTGCGCGTCGATCGTCTGTTGAAGCCACTTGCCGAACTGCGCGATGGGGTCGGGATTCAGATCAGCCCGGCGCAAACCAGCCAGCGTGTAGCTTCTCCGTAGATCAGCGATGGGCATAAGGATGAGAATCAGCAGGATGCCTGCGCTACTTCGCGGCCGCAATCATCCCGGTCTTCCGAGCGTAGTTGAACAGACCCCCGGCGTCCACCACCGGACGCGCGTCGCCCAACGGTTTGAACGAATAAACCTTCCCGCTCGCGTTGACCGTGACCGCGCATTTGTCCAGATCCACCGCCACCACGTCCCCGGTTTTCAGGATATCGCACAAACGGTCGGTGCATTCGCAGGGATAAAGCTCGCCGGTAGCGACAGAATTGCGGAAGAAAATACGCGCGAAACTCTCCGCCAGAACGATCTTGCAGCCGGCCGAGCCGAGCGCGATGGGCGCATGCTCGCGCGAGCTGCCGCACCCGAAATTTTTCCCGCCGACCACAATCGAATACTCGCTGTCCAGTTGCCCCTCCTTGGCGAAGCGGACCGGATAAAGCGAGTCGGGCAAACCACAGAGCGAGTAGCTGCCCAGTTTCTCGTATTCGTCCGCGATGGTCGGGACGAGGGTCAAATACTGGGCGGGAATGATCTGGTCGGTGTCGAT
>QHPW01000458.1 GCA_003219675.1 Verrucomicrobiota bacterium | reverse complement strand
CTCCCAACACACTGCTTACAGTGCCGCGGTGGCTAAAGTGATGTCGTCCTTCTTCCGCGCGGATGACATCAGCTTCAGTTTCGCGACCTCCACGGCACCCGGCGGCTCGCCGCGGTCGTACCAAAGCTTTTCGCAAACCGTCGAGGAAATTTCCGGGGCGCGCGTGTGGGCTGGAATTCACTTCCGCACAGCGTGCAGGCACGCGCAAAACCAGGGCCGACAAGTCGGTCACTGGGTGTTTGATAAATTCCTTGAGCCGGTAGAACAACGAAATCCAAGGCTCCTGCCGCATCTTCGAGATGCGGCGCGGCAGGAATGTCCCGGCTCAACAACGCCGTGGAGAAACAGAAAAGGGGCAAAATGAAAACAAAAAGGAATCGTTCCATGACCGGAACGACCTCAAGCTGGAAGCGGAATTCCATTCAGCAAACCGCGAATCAGGGATTCACTTTGATCGAGTTGCTGGTCGTCATTGCCATCATCGCCATTCTCGCCGGGCTGCTGTTGCCCGCGTTGAGCCGGGCTAAGGAAACAGCGCAAATTACCAAGTGCTTGAGCAACCTGCGACAGATCGGTCTGGGGCTGAACCTGTACGCCGACGATAACAACGACACGTTGCCGCCGCGGGATAACCAGCAATTCTCGCCGGCGGCACTGCCTTACCTGGCATACGCCCCGGCCCTGGGCGGAAAGGACGCAGTGCGCGGCTTCGACTTTGTACCCAAAGCGACAAGTCGCCTTCTGTATTACTACGTCTCCAGTTTTGAATTGTTCCGTTGTCCGGCCGATAAAGGGCAGAAGTTCCAGCCCGGTTCGGGCTACGTCGGGAACGGACCGTTCAAACCGAGCAATTACGAGTCAATCGGATGCAGTTACCGGTTCAATGGAAACATGTGGGAAAACCTCACACGTGAAAGGCCCGCCGATGCCGAATATAATTTGACGGGCAAAAAGTGAGCTGGGCGCCGAATCCATCGCTGTTCATCATGATGCACGAACCGCCCGCCTTTGTTTACGGCGACGGCGGCGTCAAATACCTCTTTCACTGGCACTACGCGCGCGGCGCCACCACGCTGGGCATGGCCCAATTGAAGCAGGACGGCCAGAGATTCATTTCACCGATCCTTTTTGTGGACGGGCACGCGGGCAAACATGATTTCACCAAAGCAATCAAAGCGACTTCACCAAGGCAATCAAGGCCGATCCGATGCACCCGCTGGAACCCACTGCGGATTGGATTTGGTATAAGCCGAAAAACTAGCTGAAGCCATTGCCTTGTAGCGCAGGCCTCCTGCTGCATCCTGCCTGCCCGGTGTAACACGCGGCAGGGATGCCGCGGAACCCGCACGCAGGATGCGTGCGCTACCCAAAAGGCGGACCGTGGCAGGCCCGCCTGTGCGTTCTTTGAACCCTCGTTACGATTGCTTCATTTGTAAACCGTAACAACGGCGGAGGCGCCGACGTTCCCGGCGCCGTCGTAGCCATACGCCTGAATGGTGTGCGCGCCGCGCACGGCCCTCCGCGTGTTCCAACCAAACACCGGCGTAGCGGAAGCGCTGCTCGTGTAGTATCGGCCATCAATAAACAGGTCAACCCGGCTCACGCCCACTTCGTCGCCGGCCTGCACGTGGACCTGCACGTTCCGGCCCACGGTCGTGCCATTCGCAGGTGAGCTGATGGTGACGACGGGAGCGGTCGTATCGGTCCCGCTGCTGCCCAGCGCGGCGCGGTCCCAGCCGGCTGCTCCCAGGTCGTCCGCGTTTTGTTTAAGGATGTCCTGGACCTGCGCCGCCGAAAGCGCCGGATTGGCCGAAATCACCAGGGCGGCGGCACCGGCGACGATCGGCGCGCTGAAGGATGTGCCCGTTGCCAGGCCATACGCTCCGCCACGGGTGGTGGTGTAGATGTTGACGCCGGGCGCGGCCAAATCAATGTTGTTGCCGGTATTCGAGAACGAGGCCATCGCGTCATTGGAGTCTGTCGCACTGACCGTCAGAAGGTATGGATTGTCCGCCGATGAAACAAAAGTGCTCTCGTTGCCGGCGGCCATCGCCACCACGCCGCCTTTGGACTGAAAGTATTGGGCGGCGCTGGCGACCGTCGAGCTGTCGCTGGCCCGGAAACTGACGTTGGCGACACGCGCACCGTGGTCGGCGGCGTAAGTCAGGCCGCTGGCGATGGTGGAATAAGTGGCGTACCCATTCAGGTCGCTGATGCGGACCGGCAGGATCTTGCATCCCCACGCGACCGCGGCCACGCCGGAGCCGTTGTTGCTGGCGGCGGCGGCGGCGCCGGCGACGGCCGTGCCGTGCCCGTACACATCACTCGTGTTGTCGTTGTTGTCGTACACATTCCAACCCGGCAACATCTTGGCCGCCAGTTCGGGATGCGTTCCATCGACGCCCGTGTCGAGAATGGCGATGATCACGCCGGTGCTGCCCGTCGTGAGGTCCCACGCCGACGGCGCGCCGATTTTCGGCAAATGCCATTCGCTGGAATAGTAGGAGTCGTTGGGAACGGCGTCCGGGGCGAGAATTTCGTCGGGTTCGGCAAATTCGATGTCCGAATGATGACTCAACCGGTGGAGCACTTTGGCCAGCCGGTCCGGGTGCACCTGCAGGACACGCACGCCCAGAGGATGCAGAGCCTTTAATTCGGCCACGCCTTGTTCGGCAAACAGGGACTGCACAGCCGCTTCAGACAAATCGCCCTTTGGTTTCACCAGGAGACGGTCGGCGGCCCGGCCCGGGGCGGCGATTGCAAGCGGAGCGCCGAGCAGGGAGCCGACCAGGGCGACCGCGAACATCGCACTGACGATGGGGATGGCGGCTGCTGAAGCTCGCGCTCGGATTTGAGTGCGAACGGACAACCGGTTTTGCGGAATAGGTTCCTGAGTCAGCGGTTTCATGCTGCCGCCACCCTAGGCCACGGGTGGAGGCGCGCAGAATCGGCGCTGGTCTGATTTTCCTGTCGGACTTTGGTTTCCCTCGATGTCGGCGTTTGGACTACACATTTGGACTACACAGGATGGCGGGATGGAAGGCCGAAGCGGGCGGCAGCAGAAAACGGCACCGAGCGGTGACTTTGGAATGGAGATGGGCCGATTCGACGGCACTTCAAAATCGGCAGAAGAAACAGCCACGGTGAGGGCGCGTTCGTTCCTTCACCTTCGTGCCAAGGTGGAAGTCATCCCCCACAAACAGAACAGGCGAGGCGATTCGCCCCGCCTGCTTGCCTTCCAATCCTCAGCTCGGATTCGAACTTACT
>QHPW01000460.1 GCA_003219675.1 Verrucomicrobiota bacterium | reverse complement strand
CCAAGAGTCCGGTCGGCGGGCCGCCGAGTCCATCCGGACAGGCACCCACACGCGAGCCGCGTGCGCTCCCCGAAAAAGTCCCCTGGCCTTACGTCGGCTTTTGTTTGGAGTCGATGGATGCCCACGGCGGCTGGATTGCGTCGGCGGTGGATCTGGCCCGTTTCGCCGCCGCGCTCCACGATCCCGACCATGGCCCGCTTCAGAAACCGCAAACGATTCAAACCATGCACGCGCCGCCGGAGCCGCCCGTTTCGCGGAACGAAGACGGCTCGCTGAAAGATCATTACTACGGCTGCGGGTGGCTGGTGCGGCCGGTGGGCAAAGAAGGCAAGGCCAATTACTGGCACACCGGCAGTCTGCCGGGAACTTACACCTTGCTCGTGCGGCGCTCGGACGGCGTCAGTTGGGCCGTGCTGTTCAATCAGCGTTCGGATGATGACAAACTGCCCGACAGCGAAATTGATCCGGCGCTTCATCGCGCGGCGAGCGCGGTAACCGAGTGGCCGAAATTCGATTTGTTCAGTCAGTATTCGCGACTCGACCCATGAATTTGCCGGAGGCGATTTCGCAAGGCGGGGCAAAAGTCCTCGCGAACCCTGACAAAACAGGCCTGACGCCGATTCGAGGATGTTTCTCGTTTCCGTCGGCAATCAAAACGGAACCTCAATCGAAGCGCAATTTCTCGCTGTCCATGTCCGACGGTTTGTTGAATACTCGTGTCCGATCACCAAACAGAAAGTGAGGCCATTATGATTTGTCGAAATGTTCTCGGTTGGGTCACGGGTGCAGCGTTGCTCGCGTGGTCGAATTTCGCCTTGAGCGCGGCGGAATCGCGCTCGTTGCCGATCGTCCGTGGAGTCGAGTTGCAGCCGCTCGTCGCCCAGGTCCGACGGGTAATCGAAGCAACGGACTATTTGGGGACACCGCTCAGCGACGCCGACAAACAGGCGCTGGAAACGGCGTTCAAGAAGTCCGACGCCGATGAGGCCGGCGAAGCCATCCAGGGCGTGCTCGACAAGTATTGTTTGTTCGGCGTGGACATCAACCCAGAGTCGCGCGTGAAGGTCGCGCCTGGCCCCGCGAAACCGGAACTGGCTGAAAAGGGCTGGCGGCAGTTCCTGGTCAAAGTCCACAACGAAGCCGGGGTGACGGCCGAATTGCGCGCGGTGAGCCCGAACGCGCTCTCGCTGTACGAGGGCGGGGCGGGCTCGACGCCGTCGGATAAGGCTTATCGCAAGCGCGGGGATGCGTCGCGGCCGAATCCGGCCGAGCTGTGGCTCGATCTGCAGATGTTCAGCAAGCAGCCGCTGCGCGAACTGTTGAGCGGCTTGAACCTCGAATATCGGATCCTCCAGCTTTACAGTCGCGACGCCGGCAAGCGGGAGGCGAAGATCGCGTTCAACGGCGGGCAGGGGACGCAGGACATCGGTTATCGCAACGATGTGGATGCGTTGTTCGACGTTTTGCCGGCCGGCGAAGTGACTCTTCACGTGCTTGACGAAAACGGGCAGCCAACCACCGCGATGTTCATCATTCGGGACAATCAGGGGCGCATTTATCCGTCGCAAGCCAAGCGGCTCGCGCCGGACTTTGGATTTCATCCGCAGGTGTATCGCGCCGACGGCGAGACGGAAAAGCTGCCGGCCGGCGAATACACCATCGAATACACGCGCGGTCCGGAATACATCGCGAAAACGGAACCGGTCGCTCGCCTTCAAACTCGAGCGTTGGATCGACCCGTCGAAGTTCGGCTGGTGGTCGGGGGATCACCACATTCACGCGGCCGGGTGCGCGCACTACACAAAACCAACCGAAGGCGTCCACGCGCCAGACATGATGCGCCATTGTCTGGGCGAGGATTTGAAGGTCGGGTGCAATCTCACCTGGGGCCCCTGTTTCGATTACCAGAAACAGTTTTTCACGGGCAAAGACGACAAAGTCTCGATCTGGCCTTACCTGCTGCACTACGACGTCGAGGTTTCGGGATTCGGCTCGCACAACTCCGGTCATCTCTGCCTGTTGCGGCTGAAGCAGGAGATTTATCCCGGCGGCGATTCCGACAAACACTGGCCGACGCTATGCCTGAACACGCTCCGTTGGGCCAGGAAACAGGGCGCCGTGGTCGGTCCGGCCCATTCCGGTTGGGGCCTGGAAGTGAACACGGACGAGTTGCCGAATTACATCGTGCCCCCATTCAACGGCATCGGCGCCAACGAATACATCGTGGACGTGACCCACGAAGTGCCCGGTCCGGACGGCAAACCGGTCCGCGCGGTCGATTTCATTTCCACCGTGGACACGCCGTCTGTCTGGGAACTGAACATCTGGTATCACACGCTCAACGTCGGTTTCCGCACGCGCATCAGCGGCGAAACGGATTTCCCGTGCATCTACGGCGAGCGCGTGGGCCTTGGCCGTTCCTATGTGAAGCTCGACGGCAAACTGAACTATGCCGATTGGTGCGAGGGGATTCGCAACGGCCGCAACTACGTCAGCGACGGCAAGAGCCATCTGCTCGACTTCAAAGCCAACGGCGTGGTAATGGGCGAAGACGGCAGCGAATTGAAGCTGTCGCAGCCCGGCACGCTGCACTTGACCGCGCGAGTCGCGGCGCGATTGAACCAAACACCCAACCCGTCGATCAGGAACCGCCGTTACAACGAAAAGCCGTACTGGGATATCGAGCGCGCGCGCATCGGGGAGACACGCGAAGTGCCGGTCGAGGTCATCGTCAACGGTTATCCCGCGGCGAAGCAAAACATTACTGCGGACGGAAAACTGCAAGACGTTGCATTCGACGTGAGGGTTGATCGGAGCAGTTGGGTGGCAATGCGCATCCTGCCGTCGTCACACACGAACCCGATTTTTGTCCTCGTCGGCGATAAGCCGATTCGCGCCTCGAAGCGGAGCGCCGAGTGGTGCTTGAAGGGAGTGGACCAATGCTGGTCGCAGAAACAAAAGTTCATCAAGGCCGACGAAATCGAGCAGGCGAAACTGGACTACGAACACGCCCGTCAATCGTATCGGAATCTGCTGGCCGAGTGTGACGCGGAGTGAGTCGCGATCAAGGGTTGAGGCTCAGCAGAGAGCCAATGTGACCCTGCGTGTAGATTCGCACTGATATGCCAATGCGATGCAGTTGCGATTGTCGGCAAGGTCGCGGATTCGTCCAGGGTTGCGGCCCTGTCACTGAATATCCTGGGCATAAACGAGTTGTCCAGACGCCCCGGCGTGGTTGGCGGGCTGGAACAGGGCCTGCAAATAGAGTTTATCACATGAGTTTTGAAATAGACCAATTGAAAACGAACGAGCGGCCAAAGTCGTGGTCGCGACGGGATTTGAGGTGGCTGAAGGTCACGATTGCAGGTCTCCTCCTGTTCGGTGCGGTGACTTCGATCAATTGCAACGCGTTGACGGTCAGAGAGGCGCTCGGGATGATTGAAAGCGGCAACAACGACCGCGCGGTGGGCCGGGCTGGAGAGATCAGCCGTTATCAGATCAAGAAGAACGTCTGGCGTAAGTACTCTTCGTCCTCCCGTTACTCGGACATGGACCACGCGTGGCAAGTCGCGGAGCAGGTATTCTCGATTCGGGTCGATGAGTTCCAACGCAGCACCGGCAGGACCCCGGACTCATTCGAGCTTTATGTGCTTTGGAATGCGCCCGGCCAGTTTCGGGCCGCAGGTTACAAAAGGAGCCGCATTTCGAAGGTGGTGGCCGAACGGGCGGAACGCTTTGCGAACCTCGTCGGCGCCAAGGCCCCGCCTGTGCTGGCGATACGTGGTCCGACGTTGCCGACGGGTTTGCGCATCAATGGATTTAGCGACGCTTTGCTTTCGGCATAGCACAGCCCGCACGACGCGCAGGACCTGACCCAGGAGTTCTTCGCGCGGTTGATGGAGAAGAATTATTTCGCCGACATGGACCGCAAGAAGGGCCGGTTCTGTTTCGTTCCTGCCGGAGAAAATATTTGGAGCTACGGATTGCCCGTGTTAGTTTGGCCGCGTAACCAGCGCCAAACGCATGAGACCGGGCTCTAAATTGTCCATGAGCAGTGGTGGCTTTACTCTCATCGAACTGCTGGTGGTGATCGCCATCATCGCGATTCTTGCCGGTTTGTTGTTGCCGGCCCTCGCGAAAGCGAAGGCCAAGGGCCAAGGCATCTCCTGCATGAGCAACACACGGCAGTTGATGCTGGCGGTAAACCTTTATGCCGGAGACAACCGGGATTACTTCCCCATGAACGTGCACGGGAGCGTAGCGCAATCCGGCGCGAAGATCACCCAGAGTCCGACCGGCTACTATCCCTGGATCATGGGCTGGTTGACGTGGGACACCAGCCCGCATAATACGAACCGGTTGTATCTGACCAGCCCCGACTACGCCGTTTTGGCCGTTTATTCCGCGAACACTCACAAGATCTACAAGTGCCCGGCCGACGTTTTTCTCAGCCCGGTCCAGCGCCGCCTGGGCTGGACCGAACGTGTCCGGAGCGTGTCGATGAACGGCGCGATCGGACTCGGAAACAAATTGGCCACCGACGGCCTGCTCCAATGCGAGAAGGTGTTCGTCAAAACGACCGACGTGACGGCCCCCGCGCCATCCGACCTGTGGGTGTTTGTGGATGAACACCCGGACAGCATCAACGACGGGGCTTTTTTCAACGCGCAAAATAATTGGGAATGGATCGATCTGCCGGGCAACTACCACAACAACGCCTGCGGATTCGCGTTCGCGGACGGGCACTCCGAGATCCACAGGTGGCGGTCGAGTGTGGTCAAATACCCGGTCAGGATCATCGATTTCTCCCGCCAGCCGGTGCCTCGAACGGACATCGATTTCAACTGGATCATCCAACGGACCTCCGCTTCGCGAATTCCCTGAGCCTATGAGCGAATTCAAATTCTCCTGCCCGCATTGTGACCAGCACATCCAGTGTGAAGAGCGCCTGTCGGGAAAGCAGATTCAGTGCCCGGGCTGCCAGCATCTCATCGTGATCCCGCCTTCACCGGCAAAACTTGCCGCGGGCGAGTACTCGGCCGAGTCAGGTCGGACCTGGGATACTTTTCTGCCGCCGAACAAAGCAGGCCCGCCCCGAACTGCGCGGCAAGGCAGACAGCGGAAGCCACCGCCTCGGGCGGGTTCCTAACTTGCGCCGGCGGCGCAGAACGGTTGGACGCAGCCAAGCCAAAATTCCCGTAACCTTTCCGCTTCCTTCCTTCTGTAACGGATGGAAACACAGCCCCCTTCTTAACCGACTCGACGCTTCCATTGTTCCTGGAGGTTGTTCTATGCCGGATGACCTGTCCTGGTGACTGGTGAAGCCGCCAACGGCCATCAACCGGGTGCTTGACAATTCCGCCTGCTGTCATAATGTCCTATGACAGTCAGCAGTCGACCATGCTTTTTCAGGTCAATTTCAAGTCCAGCAAGCCGGTCTATCTCCAGATCGCCGACCAGGTCCGGCACGCGGCGGCCTCGGGCGCGTTGCGTGAGGGCGAGTCGCTGCCTTCGATCCGCCCGCTGGCCGAGGAGTTGCGGATCAATCGCAACACCGTGGCCAAAGCCTACGCGGAACTGGAGAACCAGGGCGTCATCGAGACGATTCCGGGAAAGGGCTGTTTCTTGAAAACAGTGAATTCCCCGTTCACAAAACCGGCGCGACAGAAGCTGCTCGCGCAGGAGATTGACCAGGCGATCGTGGCCGCGCATCACCTGCAGATTGAGGATGCGGACTTCTTCGCTCTGGTGAAGGACCGCCTGAAGCACTTTGCGCGCAAAGTCGAGTCGGCTGAGGCCGGCAAACACGGAGGCGAACCATGAACAGCGAAACCGCAGTGATCGAGATCCGAG
>QHPW01000122.1 GCA_003219675.1 Verrucomicrobiota bacterium | reverse complement strand
GAGGACGTTGCACGAAATCATGATCCAATAGGCCCAGGCATAGGGGCCGAACGCGCGGTTGAGGAACGCATACCGCTCGTACGGATTTGCGCTGTACCAGGCGATGAAAAACTCCATCGCGTAGGCGTAGCCGACAATCGATCCCGTCGCCAGCGTCACCTTGCACATCAACTCGACGTGCCGGACTGTGATGATGTCTTCCAGCTTGCAGATTTTCCGCAGCGGAATCAGCAGGGTCAGCACCATGCCGAACCCGGAGAAAATGGCGCCGGCGACGAAGTAAGGCGGAAAAATCGTCGTGTGCTACCCGGGCAGTTGCGACACCGAGAAGTCCAACGACACGATGGAATGCACCGAGAGCACCAGGGGCGTCGAAAGACCCGCGAGGATCAGATAAGCCCGCTCGTAATTGCTCCAGTGCCGATTGGAACCGGTCCAGCCGAGCGAGAACAAACCGTAAGCGAATTTGCGTATTTTGGTCCGGGCCCGGTCGCGCATGACGGCGAGGTCGGGAATCAACCCCATATACCAGAAGAGCACCGACACCGTGAAATAGGTCGAGACGGCGAACACGTCCCACATGAGCGGCGAGCGGAACTGCGGCCAGATGCTGTTCGCGTTTGGAATCGGAAGCAGCCACCAACCCAGCCAGATGCGCCCGATGTGAATCAGCGGGAAAATGCCGGCGCACATGACGGCGAAGATTGTCATTGCCTCGGCCGCGCGGTTGATGGACGTGCGCCAGCGTTGGCGCAGCAAAAAGAGAATCGCCGAAATCAGTGTTCCGGCGTGGCCGATGCCGATCCACCAGACGAAGTTGATGATGGCCCATCCCCACATGACCGGCTGTCCCAGGCCCCAGATGCCCACGCCCGAGGACATGAGGTAGAGAATCATGCCCAGGAGCATCAGCAGCAGGGTTGCGCTGGGGATGAACGCGCACCACCACCATGTCGGCGTCTTGCCCTCGGCGATGCCCGCGATGGCGTCGGATATCCAGCCGACCGGGCGTTGGTTCGCGACCAATGGCTGGCGCTCCAGTTCCGGCGGCGGCGGCTGAAACTTCACCGTCGCAGAAATGACAGCCTCAGCCATTATCGCGCTCCTTTCCCGGTGGTTTTTCCCGACGCGCGCGGTTCGCCGTCGCCGGCGCCATGACCGCCCTCGTGATGTTCGAACGGATTTCCATTTTTCTCCGTAAATTCCTTCATGCTCACTGGCGACTCCTGGTAATCCGGCATTGCGGGGTTCGGGTTGCGCACGCGCGCCAGGTAGGTGACGCGCGGCTTGGTGAGCAGGAATTCCAGCACGGTATAGTCCCGATCCTGGGCCTTGAGTTTCGCGACCTGGCTCTCAGGATCCGAAACGTCGCCGAACACAATCGCCTCCGCCGGACACGCCTGCTGGCAGGCGGTCCTGGGAATCGTGCCTTCGGATTCCTTGAGCTTGATATCGCCGGACGGGCCGGCCTTGACCTTCTGCGCGATCTTCGCCTGCTCGATGCGTTGCAGGCAAAACGAGCATTTCTCCATGACGCCGCGCATGCGCACAGTGACATCCGGATTCTTCACCAGCTTGAGCAGTTCCCACTCGTCCTCCGGCCGCTTGCTTTTGTCCGGATCTTTGAACCAGCGAACCAGGTCACATTCGCCGTCCGTGCGGCTGGTGAGCGGCGTGCTGTAAACCGGACCGACGAGCTGATCGAGCGGGCGCCTGTTGTAATCGAAAAAGTTGAAAGCGATTGTAGGTCATCACGTTCAACCCTTCCTCGTCATGGCTGGTGGCGTTGACCGGGCAGACGTTTTCGCACGGCGCGGCTTCGCAATGCTGGCAAAGCATCGGCTGCGTAATCATCTGCGGGTCCTCGGGACTGCCGGTAAAATAGCGGTCGATGCGGATCCAGTGCATTTCGCGGTTCCGCGTCACCTGGTCCTTGCCCACAATCGGAACGTTGTTTTCGCTCTGGCAGGCGACCATGCAGGCGGAACAGCCGACGCACGAGTTCAGGTCGATGGACATGCCCCACTGGTGCAGGCCCTTTTCCTTGAGTTTGTCGAACGGGTTCGGATAAAGCGGCGCGGTGACCGGAGGCGCCTCCAGATTCATCGCCCTGGCGAAATCCGGTTTCTTTTGGAACTGCTCCAGATTGGCTTCGCGAACGATCGGCCGCCCTTCCATAGCCCCGTGGTCCTGCGTGGTCGCAAGTTGATGCGTTTGGCCCGTCGGCGTCAGTTTCGCGCCACTCGCGAAATGCAACGATTTCGCCGTGCGCAAACGATACCTGCTTTCGCGCGGCCATAGCCCAGCGCCAGACCGAGGACGTTGTCCGCCATGCCGGGTTGCTTCCAGACCGGACCCACGATCTCGCGACCGTCGAGCTGAATCTTTACAAGCGGAACGAACAGCCTGTTATTTTCGTTGTTTCGAATCTCGAGACCGAGGTCTTTCGCGGTCTTCGGGCTGAGCAGAATCGCGTTCTCCCAGACCATTTTGGTGACGGGATCGGGCAATTCCTGGAGCCAGCCGTTGTTATTGTAGCGGCCGTCATCGAGCTTGGAGTCACGATGGAACACCACCTCGAGGGCGTCCGGGGTCGGAGCAGCGAACGGTTTCGCCGCGTTGATCGCTTTCGCCGCCGCGTCCGAGTCGAACTGTACGTCCGCCGGTTTGAACCCGCTGTCGGGCAAATAACCATCGTGCAAGAATCTTTTCCAATTGTCCTCGCCGTCGCCGGCGATGCCGCGATACGTCTCGCGAACAATGTCGTGGGGCTTGATTCTGTCCAGACCGCCGATGCGCGCGAGCACTTCCAGTTCCGAGAGACCGCCAAACAACGGCTCAATGAGCGGCTGGATCGAAACCAGTGTCCCGTCCGCGGCGCGCGCGTCGCCCCAGGATTCGAGGTAATGCGCCAGCGGCAAATGCCAGTCGCAGGTCTCCGCCGTCTCGTCCTCATTATAACCGAGGCGAACGACGGTCTTCGCTTTGCGCTGAGTCTGCGCCCAGTCCAAATCGGTCGGCGCGTCGTAGACCGGGTTGCCGCCGAGAATCACCAGCGTCTCGATCTGGCCGGAGTACAACGCCTGCGCGAGGTCGCCAATCGTTCCTTCCTTCGCTTCCGGCGCGTCGAGGAACACCACCGTCTTGCCGACATTGCCGAGCGCGGAATTGAGCGTGTTGGCGATCAAATGGACCGGCAACGGCTGGCGATGGCCGGCGAGCACCAGGCTATTGCCGACATTGGCCAGGAGATCCCGGGCGCATTCCACGATCCATTTCTCGTCGGCTTGAGTACCCACGGCGAGCGCCTGAAGCGGTCCGGTGAGTTCACCCGGGCCGGTCTTCTGCTTGAGAATTTCAAGCGCCAATCGCGCCGCGACAGATTGAACCGCGCCGGAAGCCACGCGCAACCGATGATCGGCATTCGCCCCGGTCAGCGTGAACAGCGCTTCCACCGCGTAAAGCCGGTTCATCGTGTCCGTCGGCTTTTCGATTTTCCGGCCTTTGACAAAACGGCGGATATTGATGTAAGCATCCTCTTCCCCGCCGATAAAATCGCAGTCGAGCGAAACAATCGCCTTCGCTTCGTCGAGCTTGTAATAAGGCCTGACCGGTTTGCCGAACGCGATCGAGGCCGCCTGGCGATGAACGTCGAAATCCACCGGCTCGTGAATGAACCAGCGCGCCTTCGGGAACTTGTCGCTGACAAGCTTCTGCAACCGCGCCCGCGACGGTGAACTGCTGCGCTTCATCAGAAAACACAGTCCCTGGCCGCCATCCGCCTGCGCTTTGCTCGACAACTCGCCCAGAAAATCCATCGCCGCTTCGCGCTTCACGATGTTGTCATTCTTAACGAACCGCATCGCGCGGTCCGGATCGTAAACGTCCAGGATCGACGCCTGCGCGTAATGGTCGGTGGCGCCGTTGCTGTCCGGGTGCAGCGCGTTGCCTTCGACTTTTGTCGGCCGGCCGTCACTTGATTTGACCACCAGCGGAATGGCGCTGCCGCGCGTCGGCATGGCGGTCGCGAAGAATTGCGGCGCGCCGTGGATGTAATTTTCCGGCGCTTTGCCGAACGGAAGAATCTTCTCCTCGGGCCGCCGGCAGCCGCTCAGCCCAAAGCCCGCCAGCAAGAATGACGCGGACATGATCTTGACGAAATGCCGGCGCGTGACCGGGTCGGTCAGTTCGCCGGCGCCCGACGGGAACTCGCGTTCCACCCACTGGCGAAACTCCGGCGTGTCAGCCAGGTGATCCAGGCTGCGCCAGTATTTCGGCCCGGTCTCCGGCTCCGGGCACGGTGGGGGAATGGTTTTGCTCATCGGTGACAGGCGGAACAACTTTGCAGGGACTGAACCTTCCAATCATGAACGAACTTGTCGCCGTTCTGCTTCTGCAGCTCGGCCGCCTTTTTGGGGTCGTCGTTCCACTTCCAGTTCAGGTCGGTAATCCTGTCGGGCGGCCGCACGCGCGCGGCGGGATTGCGATGGCAATCGAGGCAGAACGTCATGCTGAACGGTTTGGCGTGATAAACCTCGTCCATCTTGTTGATCTGGCCGTGGCACTCGACACAACTGATGCCGCGGTTCACGTGGACAGAATGGTTGAAATAGACGTAGTCCGGCATCTTGTGGACCTGCACCCAGGGAATCGGCTTGTCGGTGGCGGCGCTTTCCCGCACCAACTCCAGCTTGGGACTGTCTTTCAACACCTGGCTGTGGCAGTTCATGCAGGTGGAAGCCGAAGGGACATTGGAATACCACGATTTCTCGACGGCGCTGTGACAGTAGCGACAATCCAGGCCGAGCTGGTCGGCGTGAATCGCGTGCGAAAAGGCGACTGGTTGGATGGGCTGATAACCGACCCGCGTGTATTTCGGAGTGAAGTAATACCACACACCCGCCGTCACCGCCGTGCCGGCCACCACAACGCCCACGGCGATCTGGAGCGGCAGCCGGTTCGTCCACTTTGGGAAAATGTCCGACATTCAGTTTGTTCGCTTAGCAACCGTTCCAGCGTTTGGTCTGAGCGCGACTTTCCGTTTGCGTGAGCCGGTGATTGTTGCGAATAGCCCGCCAGCGTCAACGCTTTTGTCACCGCCCAAATCTTCGGCAGCGTGACCGCTCGAACAGCAGCAGATCCACGCTGCAAGGAATCTTTAGTCCTCGTCCAAGGCAGCGGCAAGAAAGTTTGTGAAATTTTTCACGATTTCGGCGGGGTTAATGAATCGAATTAGCGGTCGTGCTGAAACAATCGGAAATTGAACCGCTAAACACGCCCAATACGCGAAAGAAGACGACGGTTGATTTTCCGAAAGGAGCGACAATCTCCGCCTCCTTACGTCGGCGGCTACAAGTTTCGGACCCGTCGCGGGGGGAGTTTCCGCGCTCCGAATCGCGATTCTGACAAAAGTCAATTTTGCCGGCTCCCCCGTTCACTCTGCACACCGTAGAATCGCGCGGCATTGCCGCCAAAGAATTTCGCGCGCGCTTCACCACTCAGTTGGCGCGTGTAGTCCTCGACCAGCGCGAACACGCGCTCATAACTGCCCGCCAGGAGGCAGACCGGCCAGTCTGAACCATACATCAGGCGATCCTCGCTGAACGCCTCGAAGACGATGTCGAGATACGGCTTCAAATCGGAAGGCCTCCATTTCGCATGGTCCGCTTCGGTGACCATGCCGGAGACTTTGCAGAATACGTTTCTTGCTTGAGCCAGCTCCCGGATCTGCTCGCGCCACGGCGAGATCGTGCCGTCCTTGATCAAAGCTTTGGCGATGTGATCGAGCACCAACGGTTGTTCAGGAAACCGTTTCGCCAGCTCAATCGCCGCCGGCAATTGCTTCGGATAAATCAGAATGTCATAAGTCAGATTGAATTGTCTCAGCCTCCCGATGCCGCGCAAAAACTCGCGACGCACCATGAACTGGTCGTCGGGTTCGTCCTGCACCAGGTGCCGGACCGCGACGAATTTCGGATGCTTCGACAGCTCGACCAGTTGTTCCTCGACCTTGTCAGAACGCAAATCGACCCAGCCGACGACTCCTTTGATCATGGGCGCATGGTCGGCAAGCGTGAGCAGCCAGCGCGATTCCTCGACGGTTTGCCGCGCCTGCACGGCGATGCTGCCATCGAGCCCGGTCATCGCCAGCAAGGGCGCGAGGTCGTTGGGCAGCCAGTCCCGTTGCAGCGGCGAGCCTTTGGGAATCCACGGGTATTGCTGCTCGTCGTAAACCCAAAAATGTTGGTGAGAATCTAATTTCATGATCTGCACGTAGCAGTCGACGTGAGCAGGCTCGTTTTTCAAAATCCGAAATCTGAAATCCGAAATCTGAAATTGATCGGAGCCTCCTCACGTCGGCTGCTACACAGTGACAATCGCCTTGATCACTCCGGTTTCAGGCTTCAGCCAGGTCGGAAACTCCGAGATCATCCCGTCAAAATCCGCGTGATGCGTGATCCACGGCCGCGTGTCGATGCGGCCATCCTCAATCAGTTTGATAATGCGCGCAAAATCAGGCGCGAGCGCGTTGCGGCTGGCGAGGAGCGTCAACTCCCGCCGGTGCATAATCGGAGCGTGCGCAAAAGAAACGGGCTCCTGCGTGATGCCGACATAAACCAACCGGCCGGCAAAAGCGCAATAGGTCAACGCGTGGCTCATCGACTTGCTACTGCCGGTGGCGTCCACCACCACGTCGGCGAGCTGGCCGTTGGTCAATTGGTCCAATCGCTTCAATTCCTCGCCGTCGCCCGCGGTGAGAATCGTATCCGCCACGTCCATCTTTTCGCGCACGAAGGCCAACCGTTGGTCGTTCAGGTCCATGACAATCGTCTTCGCGCCGGTGAGCCTGGCAAACTCGATCACCGACAGGCCAATCGGTCCCGCTCCGATGACCAGCACATGTTCGTCCGGTTGCGGATTGGCGCGGT
>QHPW01000121.1 GCA_003219675.1 Verrucomicrobiota bacterium | reverse complement strand
AATCACTCCGTGGCAACTACACTGCGGTGAAACCATTGCTCGATGTCAGCGAGTACGTGGATTACATGGTCATGTGGATGTTCGGCGGCGCCGAAGACGAATACCGGTGCGTTGGCCCGAACGTTGCCGGCAGCGGCTTCAAATTTTATCTCAACGACGCAGACGGCTGGTTCTGCGGCCCCTACTATTGTGCGGCCGGGGATCGGACAGCGCGCGGCGCGCCGGGTCGTTTGGGCGGCGATGGACCCGGCAGCCTCTTCTCCATGCTCTTCAAGGAAGGCCATCCGGATTACCGCGCGCTTCTCGCCGATCGAATTTACAAGGCCCTGTTCAATAACGGCGCGCTTATGCCGCAACAAAACGCTGCGCGCCTCGCCAATCGTTGCAATGAAATCCAACGCGCGTTCATCGCCGAATCCGCCCGTTGGAATTATCTCACGCCGGCGGAATGGGCCGGCCGTCGAGACGACGCGCTCACCCACTGGCTTCCCGGACGGACTGCCGCCGCGCTTGCCGGGTATCGGAATGCCGGGTTCTATCCAACTCTCGACGCCCCCGTGCTGAATCCGCAGGGCGGTGCGGTTCCGTCCGGGTTCCAACCCGGGTTTGCGACGCCTGCTCGCGGCACAATTTACTTCACGCTGGATGGCAGTGATCCCCGCCTGCCCGGCGGCGCATTGTCGCGGACCGCGCAAGCCTTTTCCGGTGCGGGTTTGACCGCGTTGCCCGTCCTCAGCCAAAACACCCTGCTCAAATCCCGGGTAAAAGATGGCTCGGAATGGTCTGCATTGAACGAAGCTTTCTTCCAGGTCGGGCCGGCGCCGGTCGAACCCGGTGAGGTCGCCGTCTCTGAGTTGAACTACGACCCGGCGCGCACGGGCGCGGAATTCGTGGAACTGGCCAATCTCTCCTCACGGGCGATCAATTTGCGAGACGCCCGTTTTTCCGACGGGATCAGCTACTCCTTTCCGGACAACCGCGACACGCTGTTGGCCCCTGGCCAGCGGCTGGTGCTGGTGAAGGATTTATTCCGTTTCCAGCAGCGATACGGGATCGACGTGCCGGTTGCGGGGATCTACTCCGGCAGCCTCGACAAAAGCGGTGAACGAATCACTCTGGCCACACGTTCCGGCGATACCCTGTCGGGTTTTTCCTACGGGACTTCGCAACCCTGGCCCACGAACGACAAGAGCAGGACCTGCACCCTGGTGCTTTCCCATCCCGAACTCGGTTTGGATAATCCCGCTGCCTGGCGTGCCAGCGCAGACGCGAACGGCTCACCCGGAGGAAGCGACTCGACTTCGTTCACGGGGGTTGCCTCTGCGGATCTGGATGCAGATGGATTGCCTGCCCTGCTCGAATATGCCCTGGGCACGAGCGATACCGATCCATCTTCCGGGCCGGGTGCAGTGACGGCCAATCTGGACGCTCTCGGAAATTTCACCATCACTTTTCCCCGTAATCTTCGTGCCGACGATGTGACCTTGGTTGCTGAAACCTCCGGGGACCTTCTCATGTGGTCACCGGCGCGCTTGTTTGTGAGAGAGAACAGCGGTGCCGGTATCGCTCGCGAAACATGGGGAGTCCAGGCAGTTGGAGAACCGGCGGTGTTCCTGCGCTTGCGCGTTGTGCGGCCGTGAAAGGGTCCCCTGCCTGTGGCACAAATCGGGGATTTGCCACGCAACTGCTTGAGGCGCCACGCATGATCTGCCGCGAAGGGGAGGAGATTTTGGGTAGCGTCCTGATTTGGTGGTGGCGGCGGTGCTGCGGCACCGCCGTGCGCGGCGGCAGCGGCGCACCCACCTTAAGCAGATTCGGACACTACCGAATTTTGTTGTTCCCTAAAAATTGCAACTCGATTATGCCAAATCGGGTTATGGTTTCAACGTGACTGTAGAACAGATCATCGGTTTGTCTCTGGCGCTGTTCGTGATGTGTTTCGGTCTGGCGGGGAGCGTTCTCCCCGGCGTTCCCAGCACGCCGCTGGTGATGCTGGCAGCCATCGCGCACCGGCTTTACTTTGGCGCTGCGAGTGTTGACAACTGGGGCCTGGCCGTCCTGGGCGCGCTCATGGTGCTATCGCTGGTGATGGATTATCTGGCCAGCATGGCCGGCGCGAAAAAGCTCGGCGCGACGTGGCGCGGTGTGCTCGGCGCCGTGGTGGGAGGATTGGTCGGGATTTTCTTCAACCTTCCCGGCATCATCTTCGGGCCGTTCCTCGGCGCGCTGTTGTTTGAAATGATCGGCGGACGCGAATGGAAGGAGGCGGCTCGCGCCGGGTTGGGTGCGGTGATCGGTCTGTTTGTCGGCGCGCTGGGCAAACTGGCCTGTTGCACCTTGATGATGGGCCTGTTCGCCGCCAGCGTGATTTACGCGTCGTTGAAGCAGGCCGGATGATCACTCTCCCGCGGGACAGTCGAAACAGGCTCTTTTGGCTCCCATGCCGGACACAAGATTCATCGGTTGCGTGATTTACCGCCAGTTCGCGCATTCCGCGGGCGTTTTCCCGCTGTAATTCCCTTTGACTGACCGGGAGGCTTCGTTATCCTTTCGCCCCTGTTTGATTCTATGGCGAAGTTGACGGTCAGAGATTTGGATGTGCGCGGCAACCGCGTCTTTGTGCGCGTGGATTACAACGTGCCGATGGAGGAGAAGGATGGCCGTATGGTGATCAACGATATCACCCGCATCAAGGAAACTTTGCCCACACTCGATCTGCTGATCGAAAGGGGCGCGCGCGTCATTCTGGCCTCGCATCTGGGCCGGCCCAAAGGCAAACGCGAGCCCTCGATGTCGCTTCGGCCCGTGGCGGCGAAGCTGGCGGACATGGTCCACCGCCCGGTCGCGTTTGTGGACGATTGCATCGGCGGGAAGGTCGAGAAAACAGCGGACGCACTGAGGCCCGGCGACATTCTGCTTCTGGAAAATGTCCGGTTTTACCACGAGGAAGAGGAGAACGACCCGGTGTTTGCAGAGAAGCTGGCAAAGGACGCGGATGTTTATGTGAACGACGCATTCGGCGCGGCGCACCGGGCGCACGCCTCAACCGAGGGCGTGGCGCATGTGGTCGCAAAACGGGGCGGCAAATGCGCCGCCGGCCTGTTGATGGAACGCGAACTGAAATTCCTCGGCGACGAATTGGAAAATCCGGCACGCCCGTTTGTCGTCATCCTCGGCGGCGCCAAGGTGTCGGAAAAGATCAAGGTCATCGACCGTTTGCTGGAAAAGGCCGACACGATTCTGATCGGCGGCGCGATGACCTACACGTTTCGATTGGCCCTGGGGAGGAACGTGGGCAAGTCGCTGATTGAACCCGACCGCGTCGAGGTGGCGAAGGCCGCTCTCGAAAAAGCCAAAGCGCGCAGCGTTCAGTTCCTGTTGCCGGCCGATAATATGGTCGCCACACCGGTCGATACCGGCAAATTGAACAAGAAAGGAAGGCCGGTCCTCGAGTGGCGGAACCCTCGGGTCAACGACGGCCTGGACATCCCGGACGACGAAGAAGGAATGGACATTGGCCCGGCGACGGTCAAAAGTTACGCGACGCTCATTCCCAAAGCGAAGACGATTTTGTGGAACGGGCCGATGGGTGTGTTCGAGGACGAGCGTTTCGCGGAAGGGACATTTGCCGTTGCGCGCGCCGTGGCCGGGACGACGCAGAAAGGCGCCAAGAGCATCATCGGCGGCGGTGACACGGTACCAGGTGACCTTCGTCAGCACCGGCGGCGGCGCGAGTCTCGAATTTCTCGAAGGCCGGGTGTTGCCGGGAGTCGCGGCGCTGGCCGACCGGTAATCGCGGAACTGATCCAATCGTCACATGAGAAGCAAAAACGGTTGTCCTGCCGCCCGGCTTTGACCTGTTAATCTGAGAATTTGAGCTGTGGATAAAGCACGCTAACTGATCATCGCCGGCAACTGGAAGATGAACAAGACCGTGGCCGAAGCGCTCGACCTTGTAAACGGGCTCAAGCGCGAGTTGGCGAACATCAAGGAAGTGGACATCGTCATCTGTCCGCCCTTCACAGCGCTCAGCGACGTGTCCAAGGCGGTCCTCAACACCAACATCCGCCTGGGCGCGCAGAACATGAGCGAGCACAATTTCGGCCCTTACACCGGTGAAATCGCCGCCGGCATGCTTAAGGAATTTTCCGTGCGCTACGTCATTCTGGGCCACTCGGAACGCCGGCAGTATCAAAAGGAGACCGACGACCTGGTTGCCAGGAAAGCTTTGGCCGCGCACGCCGCTTCGCTCAAACCCATCGTCTGCGTGGGCGAAACGCTCGCGGAACACGAAGCAGGCCGGACTGAACTGGTGGTCGGAACGTAACTGCGCGGGAGTCTGGCCGGTTTGTCGGCCGAGCAGATGGAGGAGACCATCATTGCCTACGAACCGGTCTGGGCCATCGGCACCGGCAGGAACGCCACGGCCGAGCAGGCCCAGGACGTGCACCTGTTCATCCGCAAACAGCTTTCACCGCTGTTCAATGAGGCGGTTGCCAGGCGCGTGCGAATTCAATACGGTGGCAGTGTCAAACCGTCCAACGCCCGCGAGTTGATGAGCCAGCGCGACGTGGATGGCGCGCTCGTTGGCGGCGCGTCGCTGGAAGACCGCAGTTTTTCCGATATCATCAAAAACTGCGTGAACTGAGAACGATGACTTTATGACTTTTCTTATTGGTTTCCTGACAGTCATTCTGGTGCTCGACTGCCTGCTGTTGATTTTGCTGGTCTTGATCCAACTGCCCAAGAAAGACGCCGGGGCGGGCATCGCCTTTGGCGGCGGCGCGACCGACGCCTTGTTCGGCGCCGGCTCAGGCAACGCGCTGACCAAGATTACCAAATACGCGGCCGGGGTTTTCCTCGGCTTGTCGCTGTTGCTTTCTTACATGCGCGCGCATGACAGCGGTGAAAATCTTGAGGAGAAGTTGAGGAAAAAGGCGGCGTCCGCGCCTCTGGTCACGCCCTCTGCGACCAACACCGTGGCCAGTACTACTGCCGTTCCTGCGTTGTTGTTGAATCCCACCAATGCGGTCGCAACCAACCCGCCGGACGGCTCCGCAAAATAACCTCACTCCATGAAGTCCTCCGCGAGCGCTCCTGGGGCAAAACCGGGAGGGCTTCGCCGACGGGGAAAAGCCGAATGCGGACAGGCGGATACGGAAGCGATGCCACCGGACCGCCGGCCGGTTTGGTTGGTTCGGCGTTTGGTGTTCCGCGTTCCCGGCTGCCTGGCAGTTCCCGTTCTTGTTTTGCTCCTCGCGGGCTGCACCCGCTCCGTGCCGTCCGCCGACCTGGTCATCATCAACGGAGCGGAGCCGGAGTCGCTTGATCCGGCAATTCTGACCGGCCAGGCCGATGGACGCGTTGCCCTGGAACTGTTTGAAGGACTGACGCGTTACGACCCCGCGAACGCCGCGCCAATCCCGGGACTCGCCGAACGCTGGGACATTTCCCCGGACGGCAGGATTTACACCTTTCACCTCCGCACCAATGCCGTCTGGTCCACCGGCGAACCGATCACCGCGCGCGATTTCGTCTATTCCTGGCTGCGCGTGTTGAACCCCGATACCGCCAGCGAGTACGCCGGGCAGTTGTTTTATCTGGAAAACGGCGAGGAGTATTGCACCGGCAAGATCAAAGACCCCTCGCGAGTGGGTGTGAAAGCGACGGATGACCGCACGTTGCGGGTCGAATTGAAAAACCCGACGCCGTTTTTCCTCGACCTCTGCGCGCTTCAAACCCTGCGCGTCGTGCCGCGCCATGCCATCGCCAAATACGGCGATCGCTGGCTGATGGCGCGTCCGGTGCCCTGCAGCGGCGCTTACGAACTGATGGCGTGGCGGGTCAATGACCGGATCCGTCTGCGAAAGAACCGGCGTTACTGGGACGCGGCGCATACCCGCTGCGAGACGGTGGACCTGCTGCCGTGCACCAGCGCCAACACCGCGCTGAACCTCTATGCGACCGGCGCCGCCGACGTGGTTTGGGACAAAAACCTCGTGCCCGTGGAACTGCTCGACCTTTTGCTCAAGCGTCCCGACTTTCACAGCTTTCCCTACCTCGGCACCTATTTCATTCGGTTCAACGTAACCCGCAGGCCGTTCGACCAGCCGCGCGTGCGTAAGGCCTTCGCGCTCGCGATCGACAAGAAACGCATCGTTGAAAAAATCACCAAAGGCGGAGAGCAACCGGCCTCGAGCTATACGCCGCCGGGGATTCCGGGCTACGAAACGCCCGAAGGACTCGGCCACGAACCTGTAACCGCCCGAAAGCTTTTGGCGGAGGCCGGTTTTCCGGACGGCCGGGGGTTTCCCTCGTTTCAATACCTGTGCGACACGACCTCACATCTCCACGAGCAGATCGCCGTGGAGTTGCAGGACATGTGGCAGCGTGAGTTGGGCGTCCACGTGGAGATTCGCAAAATGGAATGGAAAACCTATCTGCGGGCGCAGGGCGAACTCGATTACGACCTCTGCCGCAGCAGTTGGATCGGCGACTACAAAGATGCCAACACCTTCCTCGACATGTTCATGAGCAACAACGGCAACAACCGCACCGGATGGAAAAATCCGCGCTACGACGCGTTGCTGCGCGCGGCCAACGCGCAGTTGGACCGGACGCAACGGGAGAAAATCCTCCAGCAGGCGGAAATCCTGTTGGTGCGCGAGGAAGCGCTGATCGTGCCGCTCTACTTCTACGCCGGGCTGGAGTATCACGATGAAGACAGAATCAAAGGGATCTTTCCCAACCTGCTCGATGTGCATCCGATTCAGGCGATTTACAAGGTCGGCAGGAACTCCCACGCGCCACCCCACGCACGCCTGGCAGACCCGCAACCCTCCGCTGCCGAAACCTCCTCGGCTCTCGCCGTCCCGCTCCCCGCTCCCGGCCCATGACGTATTTGCTCAAACGCCCGGCCTCCTTGATCCCGCTGGTGCTGGTCATCAGTTTTCTGGCGTTTGAAGTCATGCGCCTCGCCCCCGGCGGGCCGTTCGACCGCGAGCGCGCTCCGGCTTCGGAGGAAATCAAACGCGCGCTGGCGGCCAGGTATCATTTGGACGAGCCGGTTTGGAAACAATATCTCCGTTACCTGGGATTGCTCTGGGAAAAAACTCCGGCCGGAAAATGGCGGATTGTCGAGGGCGGTTTGCTGAAGGGCGATTTCGGTCCTTCGATGCAGTACCGAAACCATACCGTCACCGACATCATCGCGCAGGGCCTGCCGGTGTCGCTCTGGCTCGGGGCGATGGCCTTTTGTTTCGCGACCGGTCTGGGCATTCCCCTGGGATTTCTCACTGCGGTGCGCAAAGGGAACTGGCAGGGATACGCCGGAAGTTTTTTAGCGCTGCTCGTGATTTGTGTGCCGGCTCTGGTGATCGGTCCGATGCTCATCATGGTGTTCTCGATCCAATGGCGCTGGTTTCCAGTCGCGCTCTGGGGCGACGCCTGGCACGCCGTTCTGCCGACCCTGACGCTGGGCCTCTATTTCGCCGGCAAAATTTCCCGGCTGCTGCGCGAAGGAATGCTCACGATCCTGCACGCCCACTTCATCACCACCGCGCGCGCGAAAGGCCTGAGCGAAACCGCCGTGCTGCTGAAGCACGCCTTCCGCCTGGCGGTGTTGCCGGTGGTTTCCTATTCCGGCCCGCTCCTGGCGGATCTGCTGACTGGCTCATTCGTCGTCGAGAACATTTTTCAAATCCCCGGCATCGGCGTGTTCATGGTGAACAGCGTGCTCAACCGCGATTA
>QHPW01000455.1 GCA_003219675.1 Verrucomicrobiota bacterium | reverse complement strand
CGTAGGAAGCCAGAATTCGTTCGCGCAGATCCAAGGATAGCGTTCGCATGACCGCACCCTACCACAGGCAAGACCAAATGGCTACAGTTTTATTTAAAATGCTCTAGCGTTAGCAGTCTGGCCATTTTGCAACGATAGAAACTGCTAAAATACCTTATTCTATTGGAGATTTTCGAGATTGGAGCGGGTAGAGGGAATCGAACCCTCGTCTCAGGCTTGGGAAGCCCACGTTCTACCATTGAACCACACCCGCCGTTGTTACCGGAGGTTCTAACAGGGTTCGATCCACGGCGCAACTGTTTGGTGGCTGAAGGTTCGGATATTAAAAGCGCACCATCCTTTCGAGCAGCCTGGCGCGTTGCTCGATCGCCTCGCGCGTCAGCCGGGTCGTCCGCGTCAGTCCGAAGCCCTCGCAGCAAAACGAAGCAACCACACTGCCGTAAATCATGCCTCGTTTCAAATGGGCGTCGGGCGCGCCTCTGCTTCTGCCGGCCAGATAGCCAACCATGCCACCCACAAAGGAGTCGCCAGCACCAGTAGGGTCAACGACTTTGTTCAGAGGAAACGCGGGTGAGATAAACATGCCCCCCGGCGAAGAAAGAAGAGCGCCGTGCTCGCCTTTTTTCACAATCGCGTATTTCGGTCCCAGGCGGTGGATTTTCTTCGCGGCGGCGATGATGTTGTCCTCTTGCGTTAATTGACGCGCTTCGCTGTCGTTCAGCACCAGGGCGTCCACGCGCCGGAGCAGTTTCAGCAGGTCGTCCAGGGCGATGTTGAGCCAGAGGTCCATTGTGTCGGCGACGACGAATCTGGGGCGGCGCATCTGGTTGAGCACCTGATGCTGGAGGGCCGGCGCAATATTGGCCAGCAGCACGAACGGCGTCTGGCGATACGCCTCGGGCAGATTGGGGGTGAAGGTTTCAAACACGCCCAGCTCGGTCGTCAGCGTCCGGCGGTTGTTCATATTGACTTCGTACTCGCCGGCCCAATGGAAGGTCTTTCCCGACGCCAGCTGCAGTCCGCCAAGGTCGATGCCATGGCGGCGGTAAAGTTGGATGTAGCGCCTGGGAAAATCGTCCCCGACGATGCCGACCAGTTTGACCGGCGCAAAAAAACTGGCGGCGACCGCCGCATGGCTGGCTGAGCCGCCGAGTAGGCGCGGGTTTAGGCGGCAAGGCGTCTTGATGGAATCAAGCGCGGTGGAACCGACAACGAGAACGCTCATGGGTTCGCTAATCCGTTGTGTTCGTTAAATTGTTGAATCGTTACATCGTTAAAGGGTTGGGACGCCGGGCGCGGCGTTCCGTTTAAACCGGGGCGGAAAGCAGGCGGTTCTTGAATTTACGGCAAGCCTCGACGATGTCGGGCGCATCCAGAATGGCCGAGACGACGCCTATTCGGCGGGCGCCGGCCGCGAGAATATCGTCGAGGTTTTGCAGATTGATGCCGCCGATGGCGAACCAGGGAATTTTCACGGTGCTGGCTGCCCAACGGACGTAATCGAGTGTAACGGGTTGTGCAGCGGGCTTGGTGCCGGTGGCATAGACCGGGCCGATGGCGATGTATTCGGCGCCGGCGGCAATGGCTCGTTCGGCCTGGGCCGGGGAGTGAGTGCTGAGACCCAATTTGAGCCGGCCGGCCAGGGGCGCGAGTTGAGAGACATGCGTGCAGCCGGCGCCGAAGAAATCTTCCTGGCCCAAGTGGCAGAAGGGCGCTTCCACGGCGGCGGCGATTTGCGGATGGTCATTGATGACCAGCCGCACGTCGGCGCGCGTCGCGACAGGCAAAATCGCTTCCGCCAACCGGCGGATTTCGGCTGCCGACGAGTTTTTCGCCCGCAGTTGAATGAGGTCGGAACCGCCGTCGCAGAGTTGTCGAGCGACCTCTTGAGGAGATCGACCCGCGAGGTGCGCGGTGTCAACGAAAGCATAGAGCCGGCATTCTGAGAGCGGCATCATAACGGAAGTGTGGCAACCCTCCGCAAGGCAAGACAAGACCGCGTTAAGCCTTCTCTTCGATTAACTCGCGTCGCGCCCCGCCGAGCAATTGATCGACAAAATTGGTGGAGTAAACGCCGCGGCGGAAGTTCGGGTCCTGAAGGATGGCCTGTTCGAAGGGGATGGTTGTTTTGACGCCGGTGATCATGTATTCGCCCAGGGCGCGACTCATCTTATCCATCGCCTCGCGGCGGTCTTTGCCGTAGGTGATGAGCTTGCCGATCAACGAATCGTAGGTCGGCGGAATCGTGTAGCCGGCGTAAACATGGCTGTCCACACGCACGCCCCGCCCGCCGGGCTGGTAATACATTTCGATCCGTCCCGGGGAGGGGCGAAAGTCATCGAACGGATCTTCGGCATTGATGCGGCACTCGATGGCATGGCCTTTGAACGTGATGTCATTTTGCGATAACTTGAGCGGCTCGCCCATCGCGGTGAGAATCTGCTGTTTGACCAGGTCCACGCCGGTGACCTCCTCGGTAATCGGGTGCTCCACTTGAATCCGCTTGTTGACTTCGAGGAAGAAAAAGTTGCCGCGGTCGTCCACGATAAATTCGACCGTACCGGCATTGGTATAGTGGGCCACCTCGGCAATCCGGATGGCGGCTTTGCCCATTTTTTTGCGCAGGTCTTTATGTTTGGTTTCGATCAGCGGCGACGGCGTTTCTTCCACGATTTTCTGGTTGCGCCGTTGAATCGAGCAGTCGCGTTCGCCGAGATGAACGATGTTACCGCGATTGTCGCCGAGGATTTGAAACTCGATGTGATGCGGGTTCTCAATGAACTTCTCGATATAAACACCGGAGTTGCCGAAGGCTTTTTCCGCTTCACTGCGCGCGGTGTGATAGCCTTTGACGAGGGAGATGTCGTTATGAGCGGCGCGCATCCCGCGTCCGCCACCCCCGGCAATAGCCTTGATCATCACGGGATAGCCAATCCGCTTGGCGGTCGCGATGGCTTCCTGTTCGTTCTCCACTATTCCTTCGGAGCCGGGCGGGGTGGGAACCCCGGCCTTCTTGGCCAGGGCGCGACTTACCGCCTTGTCCTGAAGCGCGTTCATCGCGCGTGAGCTGGGGCCGATGAAACGGATGTTACAGTTCTCGCAAACGTCTGCGAAATGAGCATTCTCGGACAGAAAACCGTAGCCGCCATGAATGGCATCCACGTCCGTGATTTCCGCGGCGCTGATGATCCTGTCGATCCGCAGGTAACTTTCGCTGCTGGGAGCTTTGCCGATGCAAATGGCTTCGTCGGCCAGTTGCACATGCATGGAATTGGCGTCAATCTCGGAATAGACAGCGACCGTGCGGATATTCAGCTCCTTGCAGGCACGAATGATGCGAACGGCGATTTCGCCACGATTCGCTACCAGAATTTTTTCAAACATGCGGCAAAGATGTTACCCAACAGCGCGACAAAACCGATATGCCAGTCGTTTTCGGCCGAGCTGCGGAGATTAAGTGGGTCGAATTTTGAACAGGGGCTGGCCGAATTCAACCGGCTTGGCGTTTTCGACCAGGATTTGCGTCACCGTCCCTTTGGCTTCGGCCTTGATTTCGTTCATGACCTTCATTGGCCTCGATGATGCACACCACGGACTCCGGGTTCACTTCGGAACCGATTTCGACATAAGGGACTGATTCCGGCGAGGGCGCGCGGCAGAACGTGCCGATCATGGGTGATTTGATTTCCAACTCTGCATTTGCGCCGGCGGCGGCCGATAACGCCGAGGAGGAGGTGGCCGAGGGAACTGCCACGACCGGAGCGACGGCTGACGGACCCTCCTCATATTGGACAGGAACAGGGCCGCCATTGAGTCCGCGCTTGAGTCTTATCTTGAAATCCTGCCGCTCCAGTTCGAATTCCGAAATGGAGTTCTTTTTCATCAGGTCGATAATTGCCTTGATGTCTTTTAGATCCACAGACTGCTCCCATTCGAGTGCCCGATGGCCTGGAGGGTTTCGCGTTTATTCATTAAGCAAAAGAGCAGCAGCCGGTAATTCGAGTCTGCTGGAACTTTTATGAATTGATCGCGAGACTAAGCTCCGTTCCGGGAGGCGTCAAGTCGAGATTCTGTGGTTTGAGACCACCGAAAAATCGGGCTGTTTTTACTAAAAACAGCCAATAACAGCCAGTATTTAACGAGCGTTAATGTTAACGGCTGCTTCGAGAGCGAGCATATAAGAAGTCGTTCCAAAGCCGGTGATCTGCCCGACACAAACCGGAGCAATCAATGATTTTCGCCGGAATTTCTCGCGCGCAGTTATGTTCGACAAATGCACTTCTATGGTCGGAACACCGACCGCAGCGATGGCGTCCCGCAAAGCCACGCTCGTATGGGTGTAAGCTGCGGCATTCAAAACCAGCACGTCGAACCTGCCTTTAGCTGCCTGAATCCAATTAACCAGTTCACCTTCCGAATTGCTCTGCCTGAATTCGACCTCGGAGCCCAGTTTTATCGCTCGTTTTCGCACTTCGGCTTCTATCTCCGCCAAAGTCCTCCTGCCATAGATTTCCGGCTGACGCTGGCCAAGCAGGTTCAGGTTTGGCCCGTTGAGATAAAGGATCTTCATTGAAGCCTTGAGCGTAGTGGGTCAATCTGGCGTTGTCGATTTCATTTCCACCCCCAACAGCCAGCCAAAAAAAAGGAAAGCCGGCCAGGCCAGAGCCGGAATGTAGAGGCCAAATTCAACGACGCCTTGCAACGTCCATCCCAACAGGCCAAGCCAGACACAGAAAAGAACCGATTCCGCTTTGAGTTTACGATAAAGGACAGTCAACGAGCCCGTAATAAAGGCAAAAAAGGCCAGGAATCCAATCACACCAGAATCAGATGCCTGTTCCAGGAAATTGTTATGCACCAGTCTGGTCATTTCCGCCTCCGCAGCCTTCAACTGTTTGTAGGGAACCGAGAATGTTCCCGGTCCAGTCCCAAAAACGGGGTGCGCCGTCGTGATCTGCCAGGCGGCTCGCCAGTAATCGAACCGGGCGGTGACGCTTGTTGCCCCGCGCCTGAAATAGTCGGAGAACTTCACAAAGAAACCGGCGAGCCCGGCGATTAAAGCCACTGCAACAATCGCGAGTTTGGCCCGGCGTCTGAGCGGGAGCCGGAGCATAGCAACCAGGCCGAGCACTAAAAGGATCAACCAGCCTGACTTGGAGCCAGACCAATACAGACACGCCAAAGCGGCGTAGCCGAGCAAACCGACCAACACGCCGCGCGGCACGTTCTCCAGTCGCGCAGACATCCTGAACACCACTGCCACCAGCATTGGCAGGAACAGTAGAATGGCTCCGGCCAGCGCATTCGGATAAACCAGGGTGGAAAAGATGCGATTGCTGGCGATACGCTTGAGGTACTCAGGCGGCATCTGTTGCCAGTTCGGTTGTTGATAGATCAATTGCCGTGTTGATTCCAATCCGCCGAAGTGCTGACCAAAGCCCATCCAAAGCACCCAGACGAACCCGGCGAGAAGCGGCATCCAGAACCAGGTCCTCTGTTTGACCTGACTCAATCCGAACAAACCGAGGTAAAAGCTGGCGATGCAGGCGGCGAAGTGCAGCAGCGTCGCTCGTGTCAACGCGGCGTCCACGGTGCGAGCCGCCGCCGCCAGTTGCCAGACGAACCAGACCAGCGGCAGCACGATCAGCCAGCGTGGCGCCGCGACTTTGACTCGGGCGAGCGTCGCGCCGGCAATCACCAGAGCCGCCAGCATCCAGTAGCCCCACGCGACCGGCCAGGGATTGAAGATGAATTCCCAAACACCGTCCGGGGGCTGTACAAGCCGGTCCAGGATTACAGGGTTGCCAAATTTGAGCAGCGACAGACCGAGCCACGCGCCCGTCAGGCCGGCGAAGGTTTTCGATCCGGCGCCTTCACCGGGCGGCTGGCCTGAAAGTTCTGCTCGCATTGGAAAGTCGAGTTACCAAGTCGCTCCTTTGGGGCCAGTGTTGTGTCCCCGAAATCCCTCTGGAAATGAGATCCCCTTCACAGTTTCAACTTTAACAAACCGACTTCCAAGGCCAGCGCTTCCTGGACATTGGTTTGGAGCAGCCGCTGGGTCTGCTCCAGCACTTGCAGGTTCTCCAGGGCTTCCTTCGAAGACACCCGGTTCGCCACAACTTCAGCCGTTTTCTGCAATTTTGGAAAACAAAGCAGGTCGGCAGGCACTGCCAAGGTTCGTATCCAGACGTCGCGAAACCACCAGTGCAGCGCGGCGATCAAATCAGTCCGCTGCCGGCGATACTCCGCCTCGATGGAAGCCGACAGTTCCTCTTCCCATTTTTCCCGAAGCCGGGGATCGATATCCTCGTAACGCTCCAGCGGCGAACGCGAGGCGAGCGTTTTTTCAATCCCGGTCCTGGTGTGGGCGAGGCGCGCCATCAACGTTCCGAGCAGACGATATCGGCTTAACAAACTATTCTGTTCATCCGCGGCGGCCTGGCTGAAGCCCGCCAGCCAGGCCGTTTGGGCTTCGTCGAGCTGCGGCCGGCTTTCACCGGCAAAATTCAACCGCAGGCAGCGTGAGAGAATCGTTTCCAGAATCCGCTGCGGCGCGGTGGAAAGCAGGATGAGGATCGAACCGGGTGGCGGTTCTTCCAGGGTTTTCAAGAACGCATTGGCCGCCTGCAGGTTCAAACGGTCGGCGCCGACAATGACGACCACTTTGAACCGTGCCTCGGCCGGCTTGAGGTGCACTTGTTCCGTCAGCTCGCGCAACTGGTCTATCGTGATGACGCGCAGCTTCGATTCAGGCCGCAACCAGTGGACGTCCGGATGGAGTGCATCGTCAATTCTGCGACAGCTCAGGCAGAGGTCACAGCTGTCAAGCGGAGCGCCCGGAGCGCCTTCGCGCGGCTGCGGGCAGTTCAAGGTCTTGGCCAGCGCCCGAGCCATGGCCTCCAACGTCCCCAGGTCGCTGCCGGTGAAGAGATAAGCGTGCGCCAACCGGCCTCGTTCGAGACTGCGTTGCAACAGTTGAACCACCTGCTCCTGCTCTGGAAATTCGGCGAACGACATGGGCCCGTTATACCGGATCAACCGCGTCGAGTCACAAGGAAATTCCAGGCTCGCGACTGGATTCAACAGCGCAGTTCCGGTCACAGCGGCAGCGCGATGCTGATCGTCGTGCCGCGGCCGGCGCCGGATCTGATCTCAATCCGGCCACGATGAGCCTCAACGATCCGCCCCACAATCGCCAGACCCAAACCACTTCCTTTTCGCCTGGTGGTTTTGAGCGGGGAAGTGAAAGCCCGCCCGCGTTGTTCCCGGGTCATGCCGTGACCGGTGTCTTTGAACTCGACCACAACGTGGGTGGGCTTGCCGCCGCATTCCAACGACGATGCGGTGCGGGAAATGATGGTCAGTTTGCCCCCGTCCGGCATGGCTTCAACCGCATTGAGGATGAGATTAAGAAAGGCTTGCTCCAGTTGCGCGGCGTCCGCCATGACGGGTGGCAAACCGGGTTCGAGCTTGTGAACAGGACGGATGTCCTGCTGTGTGAGTTTATGCCGTGTCAACAGACCCAGCTCTTCAATCAGCTCGTTCAAATTGACCGGCAAAAACTCCGGCTCCGCCGTGCGGGCAAAATCGAGGATGTGTTCCACGATCCTGTTCAGGTGCTCCATCTTTTGTCCCATCACTTCCACGTCCCTGGCGCGCGGGTCGCCTTTCGGAAATTTCAGGTCCAGGGAGTGATAGAGCATCTTCATCACCGTCAGCGGATTGCGGATTTCGTGGGCAACTTCCGCCGCGAGCAGACCGAGGGCAGACAACTTCTCGTTTTGCCGCATCTGCTCCTCGACATCCACGATCCGCTCGTACAATCGCGCCTTTTCGATGGCAATGGCCGATAAGTCGGCGAGCGCGGAGAGAATGCGAACCTCTTCATTGGAAAAAACGTGGGGCCCGCCGGTATAAACACTGAGTGTGCCAAGGGCATGTCCGCCGAAGACCAGCGGCACGCTCAGCAACGAAATCAGCCCTTCGCGCCGCGCGATATCGACGTTCTGGTAGCGCGTGGACGTCTGCACATTTTCAACCTGGATTGGTTTTTTACCCTTGGTTTGTTGAGATAAGCCTCACCGGCGCCGCAGCTCGCCCGCAAGTCCAGCCACTCGCGATTGCCGTCCAGGAGCAGCAAAGCGGACATTTTGCCGGCCATCAACTGGCAGGCTTCGCGGGTGATGACTTTGAGCGCGTCATCGAGGTTCAGCGTGGAGTTGATCGTCTGGCCGACACTGACAAGCGACTCGAACAGTCGGGCCTTGAGACGCAGTTGTTCGTAGAGCCAGGTGTTGTGAATCACCTTGGCGGCGGGAAGCGCGAGTTCCTGCAGCAACTCCTGGTCTTCGGCGCTGAACGCGTTGAGCCGATCGGAATCGACGTTGAGCACGCCACGCACTTCGCCGTTGACTTCGAGCGGGACGGCGAGTTCTGAGCGGACGTTCTTGCGCAACGCAATGTAACGAGGATCGTGCGATACGTCGCCCACCCGCGCCGGTTTGCCGGTACGCGCGACCCACCCGGTGACGCCTTCGCCGAGTCTCAGTTTGAGCCGCGAGGCACTCAGCGGAAGGCCGTGCGAGACTCCGATTTCAAGGAAGCCCGTGGTCGGGTTGAAAAGCGCGACCGAACCGCTGGAGGCGCGCATCAAGCGCACCGCCTCGCCGAGAATCAATTTGAGGGCTTCACGGGGTTCGAGCGTGGAGTGAATGACGTTGCTCACCTGGTAGAGCAGCCTCAGACGTTCGTGGCGCGCTTTCAGTTCGGCCAGGTCATCGCTCATGGTTCGATTTTCAGGCGTCAGGTTGTCCCCGGCATGATCGCCGCAGACCCCGGACCGCCTGAGAAACTGAAATCCTGCAACTCATCTGACTCGTGTCGTCAGCCAGAGGCCGACGCCGCCAAAAAGAAGATTGGGCAGCCAGGCCGCAACCAGGGCCGGCAGATGACCCCCGGTGCCCAGCGCCATGCCAAATCGTTGAAGAACAAAGTAGGCGAAGCAAATAAAAATGCTGGCGGCGACGCCGACGAACACATTGCGACGGCCGGAAGGGGCTCCAAAAGGGATGGCGATCAGGACCACCACCAGACAGGTCCAGGGGCTGGCAATGCGAGCGTAGAGCTGGGTGTCCAGCATCGCCCGGGCGCTGTGCGTCAAATGGGGGTGGAGCCGTTTATAATCCAGGATCTCGACGATGGAGAGCTGGACCCTTTTAGCGGCCCTGATGCCGCTGAGCTGGCTGATTTTGATTTCGCTTTTGATCTGTTCCGGCGTCTCGGAAAACTCCGCCACAGCCAGAACATTGGTCTGTTCCCACACCCTGGGCGAATCAGCCGAAGGATCGGGGACGGATTCGCGGGCGTTGAAAAACGTCCAAACGCCATTGCTGCGAACGCCGCGTTCCGCGACCAACTGTCGGTGCGACCCGTCCGGCAATCTCCATTTGACGTACGGCTCGACCATTTCCCCGGTAGCCACGTTGTAAGAGCGGATGCGCCAGAAGCGGTCGTCGCCGTCGTTGCGAAACGTCAAATCATTCTGCCACTGGCGTTCCGCGGAGTCCACCGGGTTGGAAGAATGTTTCTTGCGGACCTGCTCGGCGAGTTCAATGCTCTTTGGCGCCCAATGTTCGTTCAGCAGATACAAGAGAAGGCTGAAAAGCAATCCGACGGCCCAATAAGGTGTGCATATGCGCCAGAGGCTCACGCCGGCGGCTCGAATGGCGATGAGTTCGTGATGGCGGGCGTGATTCGTCAGCGTGTAAAGAAGAGCGAGGAGGAGGGACACCGGCATCACGATTTCCCCCAGCATCCCTGGAATCTGGAGCAGGTAGTAGCGGGCGATCTCAAAGGCGTCCAGGTTGTCCTGATGAAAGTCGTCCAGCTTGTTGAAGAGATCGAATGAAATCCAGAATATCAAAAAACCGCTAAGGCAATAGCCCAGCGGGATGAGCAGCTCGCGCAGCAAGTAGCGGTCAAGAAGACGCATCTGCGCGGAGCGTAACCAAGCCCGGTCCTCAGCGCAAGCGAGCGGGAACAACTGTAGTGTCCTAATCTGCTTAAGGTGGGTGCGCCGCTGCCGCGGCGCACGGCGGTGCCGCAGCACCGCCGCCACCAAATCAGGACACTACCCGAACAACGGCAAATGTGCCGGTTTGAAATTGGCGGTTGCAGCAGCACCGCCGCAACCCGCGGGGATTGCCGGACCCGCACGCCGCAAACGAATTGAATGACTTTTGGCCGGGAAGCGATTAATTTAGCGGCAGGCAAACGAACCGAAGAACCGCTGATGCGCCGCGTCTTTCTTGATCACCAATCGACCACGCCGGTGTTGCCGGAAGTGTTCGATGCGATGAAACCCTTTTTTGCCGAGTCTTGCGGCAGCCCGTCATCGTTGCACCAGTCCGGGCTTCGCGCGCGCGACGCACTCGAGAAAGCGCGGGAGCAGGTGGCTGCGCTCATAAACGCCGAGTCGCCCGACGAGATCATCTTCACTTCGAGCGGCACCGAGTCGGCCAACCTCGCCGTCAAGGGCGCCGCCTACGCCAACCAACGACGCGGCAATCATATTGTCCTCAGCGAAATTGAGCATCCCTCGGTGATCCGCTCGGTCGAGTTCCTCGAAAAGCACGGGTTTACCTCGACGCGGGTGAAAGTGGACGCCGACGGCTTGGTGAATCCGCAGGAGGTTCGAGCGGCGATAACCGACCGGACAATTCTGGTTTGCGTTCATCACGCGAACCACGACCTCGGAACCATTGAACCGGTTCGTGAAATCGCCGGCATCGCGCTCGAGAAGGGAGTCCCGCTCTTTGCCGACGCCGTGGCAAGCGGCGGCTGGCTGCCGGTCGATGTCCAGGCGATGGGAATCGGATTGCTTTCCCTCTCGCCGCATCGCTTCTATGGCCCCAAAGGCGTGGGTGTGTTGTATCGGAACCGGCGCGCGCGTTTGACGAGCATCATCCACGGCGGCGTGCAAGAGGGCGGCCTGCGGGCAGGAACGGAAAATGTTGCCGCCATCGTCGGTGCGGGCGTCGCTGCCGAGATCGCCTTGCGCGAGTTGCCCCGGCGGCTGGCGCACGCGGCGAAATTGCAGAAGCGGCTTTGGGAGGGAATCCGCCGCGGCGTTCCCTGCGTGAAACTCAACGGGCCTCGACCCGGCCCCCGGCGCCTCCGCACGAACCTGAACATCAGCGCCGAATTCATCGAAGGCGAGGGGTTGGCTTTGATGCTCGACGTGCACGGCATCGCGGTGGCCAGCGGACCGGGTTGCGTGAGCAAATCGCTGAAAGTCTCCCCGGTGCTGACGGCCATCGGGCTCGATCATTCGCTGGCGCAGGGAAACGTCATTCTCTCGCTCGGCAAGGACAACACGGCCGAGGAAATCGACTATGCGGTTGAAACCTTCGCCCAGGTCGCGGCGAAGCTCCGTGGAATGTCGCCGATGTGGGACGAATTTCAACGCGGATTGGTCGATTCGCTCATCCATCCGCGCAAGAAACTCAGGCTATTGGCGAAAGCAACGGCTTCGGCGACCGCCGGAACATCCGCCTGAGCTGAGGCTCCTGCTTTCCTGACGGCAGGCGGCAATCGTCGATTGCAATTGAATCATGTTGAACCAGGAGATCGTCATTAACGCGCTGAAATCCAGTTGACCGGAGGCAATCCGCAGATTGCTCAACAAATCCAGGCCGACTGCGAAAAGACGCTCGCGGCTCTGCCGGGCGTGCAGCGCGTCATTGCGGAGGTGAAGCTGCCCGCCGGCCAAACGACGGCCGCCGGCGCGAATACCTGGGCGAACCAAAACAAACTTCCCGGCATCAGTCGCGTGGTCGCCGTGGCCAGCGGCAAGGGCGGCGTCGGCAAATCCACAGTCTCGGTCAACCTCGCCTGCGGACTGCAGCATCTTGGGGGGCGAGTCGGCCTGCTGGACTGCGACATTTACGGGCCGAGCATTCCTTTGATGATGGGCATCAACCAGAAGCCGGTCATCAGTCCCGAGGCAAAACTGGTGCCGCCCGCAAGTCACGGTGTGAAGCTGATGAGCATGGGATTTTTGCTCGAAGGCGACCAACCGGTGATCTGGCGCGGGCCGATGATCATGAAAACCATCCAGCAGTTCGTGATGCAGGTGGACTGGGGACAGCTCGATTATCTGCTGGTCGATTTGCCGCCGGGCACCGGTGATGCCCAGCTCTCGCTCTGCCAGACTGTCCCGCTGGATGGCGGCGTGATTGTGACCACGCCCCAGGAAGCGTCGCTGGGCGTCGTGCGCAAAGGCATCGCGATGTTTGAAAAAGTAAACGTGCCCATTCTCGGCATCGTCGAAAACATGAGTTACTTCACCGCACCAAACGGCGAGCGGGTTGAAATCTTCGGTCATGGGGGCGGCCGCGCCGAAGCGCAGCGCCAGGATATTCCGCTCCTGGGCGAGGTTCCGATTTATACGGAAATCCGCCTCGGGGGCGACCGGGGCATGCCGGTCGTGGTCTCCGCTCCTGACACGCCTTATGGACAGGCGTTCCTCAAGATCGCTGAAGTCTTGCGCCAAACCATGGGCTAGAATCCATTCGTTGCGCCGCCGGGCCCCGGCACGAGCCGCCTGAGAGTCGGACCATCACAACGGTTAGACCACTAAGCGGGAGAAGCGGCGCGGTGACGGCGATGCGCCGTCATCAGGGAGTTGCATCGACTCGTTCTAATTTTAGATTGTCAAGGCGACAACCAATGTTACATTCCCGTGAACTCAGAGAATTGCAGCCATCAGGCTATGAGCGACAGACCAGATGCCTCGGCGGACGACTTGGTGAAAAACTCGAGCCTTTATCGCGAGTTTCAGGCCGAACGCGAGGAGATTTTGAAGCACAAATGGATCGAGTCGGAGAAGGCCGGCTACGATATCGGGTTTGAACGGGCCTTGACGGATTGGATTGTCAGACACCGTTCCAAGTGGCGTAGAGCCAGGCAGGCGCAGCAGTCGCAGAACGTTCGAATTAATTAGCAGACTGCCAGACGCGGTCCTTTAATGCGATCCGGCGAGGTCGCGAAGGGAAAACATGAAAACAGGTCCCTCAGGTCACCCAACCGGTTCATCTTCCGATGGAGCCGTTCCGTTACCTTATGCCTGATCCCACGGTCATTCTAAATACCTCCTCGTTGCAGCGCGCCTTGGCGCGCATCGCGCACGAAATCGCCGAGCGGAATGACCTGGGCACTGAGGTCGTCCTGGTGGGCGTGCAGCGCGGAGGTGTGCATCTGGCGCAGCGACTGGCGAATTTCCTGAGCGATATTTGGGGACAGGCGGTGCCGGTCGGGAGCCTGGACGTGGGGATGCACCGCGACGACCTCGGCCAGCAGGCGGCTCCGAAGATTCGTCCGACCGTGATTCCGTTCGACATCACCGGTAAGACGGTGGTGCTGGTGGACGATGTATTGTTCAGCGGGCGCACCACGCGCGCGGCGCTCGACGCGCTCAACGATTTCGGCAGGCCCAGACGGATTCAACTGGCCGTGCTCGTGGATCGCGGCCATCGCGAGCTGCCCATCAAAGCCGATTTCGTCGGCAAGAATGTTCCAACCTCTCTCAGCGAGCGCATCGACGTGCGTTTGCAGGAAACCGACGGCGAAGACGTGGTTTACCTCGAAAAGCAATGACCTGGAACCGCAAACATCTGCTGGACATCGAATCGCTCACGGCGGACGAAATCACCACCGTGCTGGATACGGCCAGGGCGTTCAAGGCCGTTGGCGAACGCGCCATAAAAAAAGTCCCGGCCTTGCGTGGCAAAACCGTCGTCAATCTGTTCATCGAACCTTCGACCCGCACGCGCATCAGTTTCGAGCTCGCCGCCCTTCGTTTGACTGCGGACGTCATCAATTTTACCGCCGACGCTTCCTCGCTCAAGAAGGGCGAGACGCTCAAGGACACGGCTCGCAATCTTGAAGCGTTGAACGCCGATATCATCATCATCCGCCACAGCGCGACCGGCGCGCCGCATTTTCTTTCGCGTTTTCTCCACGCCAGCGTCATCAACGCCGGCGATGGCGCGCATGAGCATCCGACGCAGGCGTTACTCGACACCTTTACGGTCAGGGAAAGAAAGAGGAAGATCGCAGGGCTGAATGTCACCATTCTTGGAGACATCCTCTACAGCCGCGTCGCCCGGTCCAATATCTGGGCGCTGAGCAAACTCGGAGCGAAAGTGACACTCTGCGGCCCGAGCACGCTGGTGCCGCGCGTCTTTGAGCAGATGGGGTGTCGCGTGACCTACGATGTCGATGCGGCCATCGGCGACGCCGACATCATTAACCTGCTGCGCATTCAACATGAGCGCCAGCGCAAGACGATGTTTCCGAGCATCAACGAATACGCCGGTTTGTTCGGATTGAACCGGGACCGTCTCAGTCGAACGAAACCCGACGTGCTCATCATGCATCCAGGCCCGATCAATCGCGGCGTGGAAATTGACAGCGAGATCGCCGACTGCGGGCGCTCGGTCATTCTGGAACAGGTCACCAACGGCCTCGCCGTGCGCATGGCCGTGCTCTTTCTGGTGAACGGAGGAAAAGGCCCGCAGGAAATAGCCCCTTAGAGAATCCGCCCGCCGGAATTTCCGTTTGGCGGTTCCCCCCGCTCAGCTGGCACCCTCTTCCCGCTGGAATGAGAAACGGTGGGGGCGGCACGGTTGCCCCATGCCAGAGTGTGGAAAATGGGGGACACCGATCCGGCTCTTGCCGCAATGCAAGCAAAAACTTGCAGAATCGCGCGGAAAATTTTCCTCCAGAACATTTTCAGTCTGGCACTGGCGCGGAGCCGGGAGTAGCGTCGGGCCGGATCGGCGCGCAGAGCGATTGGTCTGATCCCGCTTTGGCGACTCAATGAACAGCATGACGAATCAACCCAAAGGAACGCCGCCGGTGGTTGAGGAGTTTCTTGGCGACTTGGCGCCACTGGCTGCGCAGCTCGGATCGGCGGAAGGGTTGGTGGCGCTCGGTGGAGGGACGGTCTCCCGGAGATTTCATCGCCTCACGGATTTGCCGTCGTTGCGCCGCTGCCTGCGCGATTACCAGTCGCAAATTCTGGAGCCGATCGAGTTGCCTGCCATCTGTCGGGCGCATGGGCACGCCAGTCGCCACGAAATCCGCGAAGTGATCCAGCTGGACCGGCAGCTTGCCACCGAACCGTGGCTGCAGGGCTTCGCCACCGCCAGCCAGCGCGTGGGAAAAATGCAGCTCAAGCGCCTGCGCCCGCTGCGCGACCAGCGGCTGCTCCAGCGCTACCTGCGTGCGGTCCAGGCCGGCGAGGCGCATGCCTGGCACACGGTGGTGTATGGCCTGATCCTCTCGGTTTATTCGCTTCCATTGCGGCAAGGCCTGTTGAGCTATGCCCAACAAACCACCCGCGGATTCATCTGTTCCGTGGCGCGGCCTCTGAAGCTCGCCGAACGCGAATGCAAAGGTTTGTTCGACGAACTCTCCGCCGATTTTCCCGCTGCGGTCAATGCAATCGTGGATTCCTCGACCGGATCGCAGCCGCTTCTTTGCTGAAGGCAATCTTCCTCGAATTCAATTTTTCTCTGGCCTTGGTGCTTGCGCCCATCCAGAAATAGGGAAAGCATTTCGTTCCCATGATGAACTTCATCCAGGGCAACCCGTATTTTGAAACCGGCGACTGGCTGATCATCATCGCCTATCTGGCCGGCATCATCGTGCTGGGGGTGTGGTTCGGCAAAGACCAGAAAAGCACCCGCGATTATTTTCTCGGGAGCAAAAATATTCCCTGGTGGGGCATCGGCTTTTCCATAGTCGCGGCCGAAACCAGCGCGCTGACGATCATCGGCGTGCCGGGCCAGGCGTACGGCGGCGACCTCGGTTTCATCCAGATGATCGTCGGCTACGTCTTCGCGCGGATCATCCTCGCCGTGGTGATGGTGCCGCATTATTTCAAGGGAGAGATTTATTCGCCGTATCAACTTTTCGCCGACAGGCTCGGGGTTCCGGCGCGGCGGACGGCGGGCGGGCTGTTTCTGGTGAGTGAAACGCTGGCGGCTGGCGTGCGCGTCTATGTCGCCTGTATCCCGATCCGGCTCATGCTCGGCATCGGAATTCTGCCGGCGATCGTTTTGTTTGTTGTGTTGTCGTTGATTTACACTTATGTTGGCGGCATCAAAGCCGTGATCTGGACCGACGCGGTGCAGTTCGGGCTTTTTCTGGCGGGCGGCATTTTTACCC
>QHPW01000005.1:21624-29142 GCA_003219675.1 Verrucomicrobiota bacterium | reverse complement strand
CGCGCGCCAGGCGGTTGGGGCGGGCGTCCTCGGCCAGCATGCTGCGCGAGGTGTCGATGGCGACGACAACGTCCAGCCCGCGCTGCCTGGCCTCTTCCCAGTCGAAGCCCCACTGCGGCTGCGCCAGCGCCAACAGCACGCAGGCGACGGCGAAGACGATCAACGCGAGGCGAATCTTGCGGCGCAATTGCGAGACGCCCACGGTTAATTGCGCCAGCAACCGCGATTGCACGAATTGGGCGATCAGCGTCCGCTTCCTGCGCCACCCCCACGACAAGAACCATGCCAGCAGCGGCACGGCGAGCAGCAGCAGCCACAGCATCTGTGGATTGGCGAATCTCATCTTCGCTTGCGTTGCGTAGCGCCGACATCCCGTCGGCAAGTTGCGAGGCATAAGTGCCTCGCGGGTTTTTCGCGGCAGGGATGCCGCGAAAGCGGCGCGCAGGATGCATGCGCTGCGAGCTTTTGCTTCACGGCAATTTTCTCCATACCGTTTGGTTCAGGATAACTTCCAGCAACAACACCACCAACCCCGGCAGCGCGTAAATCGAACGCAAGGTTTCGGTCTTGTCGGCGCGATAATATTTCCCTCCGGTGCGCCCGGAGATTTGTTGCAGCGTCGCCTCGTCAATATCCACCGGTTGCTGCGCGTATTGTTTTCGGCCAAACGGGTCGAGGTAGGGAATCGGCGCCATGCCGCGCGTGCCGACGCCAACGGTGTAAACTTTCACGGCCAGTGTCTCCGCGGCTTCCGCGGCGGTCAGCGGCGGGACTTTGCCGGCGTTGTTTTGGCCGTCGGTCATCAGGATGACAATCTTGCTTTTTGATTTGATCTCGCGCAAGCGGTTCAATGCTGTGGTGAGCGCGGAGCCAATCGCGGTCCCGTCCTTGTCGGGCGTGGCGATCTCCAGCCGTTCCAGGTTTTGCAGCAGAAAATCGTGATCGAGCGTGAGCGGCGCGGCGATGTAGGCGTCGCGGGCGAAGGCGACGAGGCCGATGCGGTCGTTGGGTCGTTTGGCGACGAATTGTTCCAGCACATCCTTGGCGATGGTCAGTCGGTTGACGCGTTGTCCCTTGAGCTCGAAATCCTCCGAGCTCATGCTGCCGGAGAGGTCAATCGCGACCACGATGTCAATGCCGCTGGCCCTGACCGGAGTTTCGCCTTCGCCCAGTTGCGGCCGGGCCAACGCGATGATGAACAGCGAGAGCGCAAGCCAGCGCAACTTCAGGAGGATTGATCCGGCGCTCGATCGCGTAATGCCGGTGATGCCGCGCACCAGTTGCACCGAAGAATAAAGGAATGCGGGCTGGGCACCCGCCTTGCCTTTCAGCCACGCCAGCAACGGCAGCAACAACAACAGCAGCAAAAAATAAGGATGCGCGAAGGTCATGAAATGGACGAATGATGGTGCGCGATGGATGATTGTTGCTCCGCGGCGCTGTTTTTCGACGGGCTTTCAAGCAGCGGCGGCTGCGGCGGCCTTAAATCCGGCGCCGGCGTTGCGGCGGCCGGGACGGATTCGGTTGGCGGCTGGAAATAAGAGGTTTCATCGACCAGGCGCAGCGCGCTCTCGTGGAGCTCCTTCAAGCGCTCGACCGTGGGTTCGTCGCGGGCGAACTTCACCAGATCGCAGCGCATCAGAAAATCGGCCAGCGACTGCTTTTGAGTCAGCGACAGGAGGGCGCTGGACTGAAGTTCGACCAGAAATTCCTCGGTCGTGCGCTCAGGCGCGCGCAGCGAGAAGGCTTCTTCGAGGTAGGTGCGCAGGGTATTGGAAACCATGATGCAGAAGGGCTGGGGTTCGTAAATCAGTTTGAGCGCCTGCTGCAGCTTGCGCCGCGCGCGTTCATGAGGCGGGACGATGATTTCCTGCGCCTGGGTCTTGGCGTGATGTTTCCTCCAATACCGCCAGCCAAACCACGACACTGCCGCGGCTGCCAGCGCGCCGGCCAGGCACGCGAGCCAGATCCAACCGCTCGGGATTTCCACCGGCGCCTTGATGTCGCGAATGTCGCCGGCCAGAGCATTCGTCCCCGCGGCATTGGTCGCGGACGAAGGGGCCGGGATGATCAGGGCGGAGGAGTTGGTTTTCATCGGACAGCCGCGATGCGTGGGTTTTTTTCGTGGGGCGGATTTTGTCCCACCGGACACGCAAAACGAAACAGGCACGGACGCAACTTCAAACTTTGAACCTTAAACTTTGAACTCATCCTTATCCATGACGACGGCGCTTTTCCCGGGTTTCAAAAAATCTGCCGAGCGCGCTGGCGTAGGGCTGGTCGGTGCGCAACTGGATCGAGTCGATGCGCGCGCCGCGAAACAGTTTCAGCAGCTCCGCCTGGGCCCGGGCCTGCCGCTGCGCGAACGCGGCGCGCTTGCGTTCATCGCCGGTGTTCACTTCCACCACTTCGCCGGATTCGGCGTCTTTCAACACCAATCGGCCCAGCGCGGGCAGCTCCAGCTCGAAACGGTCGGTGATCTGGACGGCGACGACGTCGTGCCGGCGATTGGCCTGGCGAAGGACGGTGAACGACGCCTGGCCGAGCGTCTCCGACAAGACGGCCTTGCGCCGCAAATGGGCGTCGATCTCCGGGCGCGTCGGCGCGGTCTGGCCCAGAAAGTCCGAGAGAATCACGACGATGGATCGGTGCGGGAGCACGCGGAGCATGAGCTCCAACGCGCTGTTCAAGTCGGTGCCCCGTTTCCGCGGTTCATAAAACAAAATCTCACGAATCACCCGAAGGACATGCTTCCGGCCTTTGCGCGGCGGAATGAACTTTTCCACGCCCTCGGAGAATAGGATGAGACCGACCTTGTCGTTGTTGCGGATGGCGGAGAAAGCGAGCACCGAGGCGATTTCGGCGGCCAGCTCGCGTTTCGATTGCGCGACCGAGCCGAACAACCCGGAGCCGCTCAGGTCCACGACCAGCATCACGGTCAACTCGCGTTCCTCGACGAACTTTTTGATGAACGGATGGTTCATGCGGGCGGTGACGTTCCAGTCAATCGAGCGCACGTCATCGCCGGGCTGGTATTCGCGCACCTCGTCGAAGTTCATGCCCTGGCCTTTGAAGACGGAATGGTATTGGCCGGCGAGCGTTTCGCTCACGAGCCGGTTGGTGCGGATTTCGATCTGTCGGATTTTTTTGAGAATGTCGCGGGGGATCATAGGAATGCGGAACGCGGAATTCGGAGTGCGGAATGGCGGGGAGCGCAGCCGCCTCGGCTGCGGTTCGGCGCGCCCTCGCGCCGAACATTTCGCCGGAGGGCGAGCGAATCGGTTTGCCCGCGCGCGACACGAAGCCAACGACGAGGGCGTCGTTGGCTGCGCCCGGGGCGGGCGCGCTCCCCAGCCAATCCAGTCATGAGCCGGTTCGTGCGAATCTCGATCCGAGGGATTCTTCTGAGGATTTCGCGGAGGATCATGCCACGGACGCCTGCAAATTTGGATTGTTCTCCTTTAGAAGTTTAACAAAAAGCTCACTCTTGTTGCGAAGCACGTGAGCGAATGGAATTCGAACAACCTCATCTGGATTAAGTGTGATAATGATCTTGGTGGCTAGGCCGTCGGTGTCGGTGTGGAGGATAAGAGACTTGATAGCCGAAAGCGCGATTTCCCTTTTAACTCTCGGAGAGCGACCGTTTGACCATCTCAAGCTGTTTTGCGTGATTTCGATTTTTTGTTCGAACGGAGAAATCAGTCCGTAGCCAAACCAAGCGGCGCTAAGCAAAAAAGCGACGAAAAGGAAAGCTATGAATACCCAAGGCCCGCTTAGCTGCCCCTTGTGAGTTACGAAGACAAATCCTAGCCACGAGGCAGCAGCGGTAGAGAAGGCAGCGCAAATCCCACCAACCAGGCTTTTGCTTCGGTATGAATATGCTTTTAGAACGGTCTGCACGTTAAGAAGTTCAAACTCACGGCACCGGCAGCTCGTCAAAAATCTTCTGGATGACCGTTTCGCTCGTCTTTTCCTCCGCTTCGGCTTCGTAGGTGATGGCAACCCTGTGGCGCAGCACGTCCATGCCGATGCTCTTCACGTCCTGCGGCGTGACGTAGCCGCGTCCGCGCAGGAACGCAAAAGCCTTCCCGGCGAGCGTGAGTGCAATCGTCGCGCGCGGCGAGGCGCCGAGTTGAATGAAATCCTTCACGTCGATGTTGTAATGCGCAGGGTCGCGCGTGGCACAGACCAGATCGACGATGTAATCCTTGACCTTGTCATCCATGTAGATGTCGTTGATGACTTCGCGCGCGGCGAGGATGGCTTTGGCGTCCACGACCGCGCTCGCGCCGGGCAATCCGCTGGTGCGCGCCATGAGCTCGAGAATCTGGCGTTCCTCCTCGCGCGACGGGTAACCGATGCGCAGTTTCAACATGAACCGGTCCACCTGCGCTTCGGGCAACGGATAGGTGCCTTCCTGTTCAATGGGATTTTGCGTGGCGAGCACCAGGAACGGCTCTTCGAGCCTGAACGTCTGGTCGCCGATGGTGACCTGCTTTTCCTGCATCGCTTCGAGCAGCGCGCTTTGGACCTTGGCCGGAGCGCGATTGATTTCGTCGGCGAGCACGAGGTGGGCGAAGATGGGGCCGCGCCGCGTGGTGAATGCGCCGGACTGCGGGTTGTAAATCTGGGTGCCGATCACGTCGGCGGGCAGCATGTCCGGCGTGAATTGCAGGCGCGAGAATTTGGCGTTGATGCTGGCGGCGAGTGATTTGACTGAAAGCGTCTTGGCCAATCCGGGAACGCCTTCGAGCAGGACATGGCCGTTGGCCAACAGCCCAATAATCAGCCGTTCGACCAGATATTTCTGGCCGACGATGACTTTGTTGATTTCATTGAGCAGCGGCTGCACGAATGCACTGGCCTGCTGCACCTCCGCATTGATGGCGCTGATGCCGGTATTCATTTTTTGCGATGATAATGTCCGATGGACAAGTTCACCAGCAAATGCGTTCAGAAAAAGTGAACGGCACAATCCTTGCATCCGATTGCCTGAGAAGATGATGAAATAGCATTGCCAGGTCTTTGAAGAGGCCTATGCTCAACCTCGTGTTGGTCTGCTATGAACGGAAATTTGCGCGAATTGCGGGAGCATTTTCACAGGATGCGGGCGGCTTATCTGATCCTGCTGATCTCGCTGATTCCAACGCTGATCGGCTATCGCCGGGTCAAAGACAACGTAACCGCCCGCGACCAGGCGCGCTTCGACCAGATGGCGCAGTCCGCGCAGGACGCCCTGACCCAGCGAATAGAGAGTTACCTTTCCGCCCTGCGCGGCCTTCGCGGGCTGTTCGACGCGGACCGGATGGTCACACCGGAACAATGGGAGAAGTACGCGCACAGCATCGATTTGAAGTGGAATTACCGCGGGTTGCTGGACATCGGTTTCGCGCAGCGCGTCGCGCGGGAGGACAGGGAGAGACATGTGGCCGCGATGCGCGCCGCCGGGTTTCCCGATTACGTTGTGACTTCGGACGCGGACCGCGCCGAGTATTTCCCGATCATCTACCTGAGCTCGGTCACGAATTCGCCCCACTGGGCGCCGGGCTGGGACCTTTTCAATGACCGAGCGAGAAGAACCGCGATGGAACGGGCGCGACAAGCGGATCGTCCGATTGCCACGGGAAAAGTTACGCTGCTGACGGCCGATGGACCGAAGCCCGAACCGGGCTTTGTCCTCTACCTGCCGGTGTACCGCAACGGGGTGAAACCGGACGGCGAGCAGGAGCGGAACCTGGCGACCCTCGGTTTCGTCTTTGCTTCATTTATCGCGCGGGAGCTCGGCGAAAGCATCCTTGGAGCACAGACCAACCGGCTCATTGACATCGAAGTCTTCGACGGCAACAGGCCCTCGGCGGAAAGCCTGTTATTCGACGGCGACGGGACCCTGGCGGCGGTCCATCCGGCGCACGCGCGGCGTTGGTCGAAGTCCGTGGTCGTGGAAGGATTGGGGCGAATCTGGACGATGTATTTTTCCACCTTACCGGCCTTTGAACTGGATTCAAAAAGGCATCTGGCCTGGATCGCTTTATTCGGCGGTTTGACCTTTTCGTTGCTTCTGTTCGGCATCGCCTGGACGCAGGTGCGGGCGCGATCGGCCGCCGAGGGGGCGAGCGGCGAGTTGCGGCTGTCGGGTGAGTTGCTCAAGAAAGCGAATGAAGAATTGCTCGCCAAAGCCCGCGAACGCCGGCAGGCGGAAGACGCGCTTGCCACCGAGAAGGAACGGCTCACGGTCACGCTTCGCTCCATTGGCGATGGAGTGATTACCACCGACACCGAAGGAAAAGTCGTTTTGTTGAACAAGGCGGCGGAAGGCTTGACCGGCTGGACCCTGGACGAGGCGAAAAGCCGGCCGCTGGAGGACGTGTTCCAGCTTCTCGATGAAACCACTCGGGAGCGGATTGACTGTCCGGTTCAGCGGGTTTTGAAGCAGGGCGCCGTTTTCGGGCGCAGCACGCCGGCGACGCTGGTCTCGCGGCCCGGGCGCGAGCGGATCGTTGTGACCAGCAGCGCGCCCATCCATGACCAGGCGGACAGCATCATCGGCGTGGTGCTTGTGTTTCGCGACATCACGGAAAACCGGAAGCTCGAAGCCGAACTTCACAAGGCCAGCAAACTGGAATCGCTGGGTCTTTTGGCCGGCGGCATCGCGCACGATTTCAACAACATTTTGACCGGCATTTTTGGAAACGTTTCGCTGGCCAAAATGCTGGCCCCGTCGGACCGCCCGATTCAGGAGCGGCTGGAAAGAGCCGAACAAGCCTGTTACCGCGCCAAGGAAATGACCGGGCAGTTATTGACCTTTGCCCGCGGCGGGGCGCCGATCAAACGCCTCAAGGCTGTTCCGCAGCTGGTGAAGGAGTCGTGCGACATCGCGGTGCTCGGCTCGAATGTCCACTGCGAATTCTCGTACGCCCCCGATCTTCGACCGGTCGAGGCGGACCCGGCGCAGATCGCGCAGGTGCTGAACAATCTTCTGCTCAACGCCGTCCAGGCGATGCCCGAGGGAGGCAATATCAAGGTGCGCGCGGAGAATATCCCGGCAGGGACCAGGCCCGGCCTGCCGTCGCCCGGGGCCGATTATGTCCGGATCACCATTCAGGATCAGGGTCCGGGTATTCTTCCGGAACATCGGGCGCGGGTGTTCGATCCGTTTTTCACCACCAAACACAAGGGGCGCGGCCTTGGTCTGGCCACCGCATATTCCATTGTGCGCAAGCACGACGGATTGATCGAAGCGGACTCGAAAACGGAAGGGGGCGCGATGTTTCACGTCTATTTGCCGGCGTCGGCGCAATCGACGGCGCCGGAGACCGAAGAGGCGAGCAGCCTCTCGAGCGGCCAGGGCCGGGTGCTGGTCATGGACGACGAGCCGGAGATATTGAATTTCTGTCACGTCGCGCTGAAGCGGCTTGGATACCAGGCGGAGCTGGCGCGCGATGGGGAGGAGGCGATCCGGCGCTATCGGGACGCTCGTGAGTCAGGCCGCCCTTTTTCCGCGGTCATCATGGACCTCAC
>QHPW01000005.1:0-21603 GCA_003219675.1 Verrucomicrobiota bacterium | reverse complement strand
GCCAGGGTCAACGTCTCCAGCGGTTACTCGAACGATCCGGTCATGGCCGAATTCCGCAAGTTCGGCTTCCTTGGCGTCGTCGCCAAACCGTATGAAATCAGGGAATTGGCCAAAGTCCTGCAACAAGTGATCGAGTCCTAAGGTCGGGCGGGCTGTCCCCAGCCCGCCGGGCTGCGGCGCGGTGAGGACACCGCGCCCTGCCCGTTGGGTTCATGGCCCCGGTTTGTCAGAACAATGCTCGCGCCGAGTCGATGTCGCTCAGGATCTGGTTCCGTAAGGCGTCGCGGGAGGCAAATTTCCTTTCGTCGCGCAGTTTTTCCACGAACGCAATTTCCAGGTGCCGATCGTAATGCTGGCCCGATAAATCAAGCAGGTGCGCTTCGACCGTGAGTTGCGGTTTTGGATTTTCCAGGGTCGGGCGCAGGCCGATATTGACGAGCGCCCGATAGGGGCGCCCCTGAACCGACGCGTGGACGGCGTAAACCCCGCTGGGCGGGATGGCCAATCCGGCGGCGTCCAGGTTCGCCGTGGGAAAACCGAGCTGGCGGCCGAGCTGATCGCCCCGAATGACGTTTCCGGCGAGCGCATAGCTGCGGCCGAGCATCTGGCTGGCGGCATCCAGATCGCCGCAGCGAATGGCCTCGCGAATCCGCGTGCTGCTGACCACCTTGCCGCCGAGGGAAACCGCGGCCAACCCGTGAACGGCGAAACGGAGTTCGTTGCCGAGCCGTTTGAGCAACTCCACGTTCCCGCTTCTCTTGTGTCCGAAGGTGAACGCGCTGCCAACGCAGAGGCTGTGAACCGTGCCGAAGTCGCGCACCAGGCCGCGAATGAATTGTTCGCCGGTAATTTCGCTGACCGCCTTGTCGAAACCAATTAAAAGCGTGGTGTCGATTCCCAGCGATTCGATCACGCGCAGTTTTTGCGGCAGCGAATAAATCAACGGCGGATTGCGTTCCGGCGCGACGATCGAATTGGGATGGCGATCGAAGGTGATGGCCAGGGCGAGGCCTTCGTGGTGGCGGGCGTCCTCGATCGTCTGCCGGAGGATCTGCTGATGGCTAAGATGCACGCCGTCGAACATCCCGATGGCCACACAGACTTTGCGCGGGCCGGGCTTTAGTTCGCTGGAGGCGCGGATGATGTTCATCGGCCTCCAGGGTGTTTGGTGCCGCGCGAAACGCGAGGTGGAAACCCGGGCTTCATCGTTTGGGTTGCCTCAGGCTTCGCGCGCCAGTTTCAGAAATGGGATCACGCGTTTTTCCAGCTCGGCGGTTGACAGCGCGAGCACCGGGTAGAGCGGGAGCGCCTCCGCCACGTCGAACCTGCCGGAGGCAGTCCGCCGCAACGCCGCCAGATGCGCGCCGCAGCCGAGTTTCCGGCCAAAGTCATGCGCGAGCGTGCGGACGTAGGTGCCCTTGGTGCAGGCAACGCGAAAACAGCCGATGGGCTCCTGGTAGCTTGTGAATTGAAAACTGTAGATGTGAATGAGCCGCTCCCGGCGCTCCACTTCGAGGCCCTGGCGGGCGAGTTTGTAGAGCGGCACACCGTCCTTTTTCACGGCGGAAACCATCGGCGGCAGTTGCATCTGGTCGCCAACAAACGCGGCGGACGTTTGGTTCAACTGTTCGAGCGTGAATGACGGCACGGGCAGCGAGGCGGTCAATTCGCCGTCGGCATCGTAACTGGCCGTGGTTTCTCCGAGCCTGATGGCGCCTTAGTAAACCTTGTCCGCCGACATCAGTTTCTCGGAAAGCCGGGTGCCGCGGCCCAGCACGAGGATGAGCAGGCCGGTGGCGTTGGGATCGAGCGTGCCGCAGTGGCCGGCCTTTTTGATTTGAAAGCGTCGGCGGATTGCGTCCACCACATCGTGCGAGGTCGGACCCGCCGGTTTGTCGATGAGAAGCGCGCCGTCGAGCGGACCGAATTGGTGCATACGAGATTCTGACCGGCGGTTGGAACTAAGAACGACCGGCATTCAGGGCTTTTTTTATGGCGGCAATCACGCGGCGCTGGACCGCCATCGGCTTGCCCGGAATGCGCGCGCCCGCCGCGGCGTGATGGCCGCCGCCGCCGAATTGGCCGGCGATTTCACTCACGTTCACGCGCGCGCTTTTGGACCGAAGGCTGACTCGCGTCAGGTCCGGCTGCAGCTCTTCAAAGACGCACGCCACGACGACCGGTTCGATGGCGCGGATGTGGTCGATGAGACCCTCGCTGTCGGACGTGTCGGCGCCAGTGCGCGCAAAATCCGCTTTCTTCAACCACAGCCAGGCGATCTGGTTCTCTTGCGTCAGCCGGAAATGGTTATAGAGGTGTTTCAACAGGCGGACGCGGGAGAGGGGATAGGATTGATAAACTTCGTCGCAAATTTTGGCCAGGTTGGCGCCGAGTTTCACCAGTTCCGCGGCAACGTGATAGGTGGAAGGCCGGGTGCTCGGATATTGAAAGGAGCCGGTGTCAGTGGACACAGCGGTAAAAAGACAATCCGCAATCGGCGGTGTGATCGGCCAGCCGCCGGCTTTCAGCAGGCGGAAAATCAACTCGCCGGTGGACGGCTCGCGCCCGGAGATCCAATTGATGTCGCCATAACGCGTGTTGCTCGCGTGGTGGTCGATATTGATGAGCAACTTCCGGTTTTGAACGCACTTTCCGACCTTGCCGAGCCGCTCGAAGCTGGCGGAGTCAGTGGCGATGACGCAGTCGAAGCGCTGGCCGGGCGAGGGCGACTGAATCAAGTTGTGCGGGTCGAGGAAGGCGAGCTTATGCGGCACGTGGTCTTCGTTCCAGCAAACCACCTTTTTGCCCTGGTCCAGAAGCGCGAGCGTGAGGCCGAGTTGCGAGCCGATGCAATCGCCGTCCGGACGGACGTGGCCGGCGACGCAAATCACCTTGCTGCGGCCGATGCCTTCCAGAATCCTGCCAATAATCTTCGGATGTGGCTTCATGACGGCGACCGGGACCGCTCGATCTCCTCGATGATTTTCAGCACACGGTTGCCGCGTTCCACCGAATCGTCCAGCACAAAGCGCAGTTTGGGGGTGTATTTGAGGACCACCGCGTGCCCGACCAGGCCTTGAATGCGCAGCCGCTCCTTGCCGAGGGTTTCAAACCCATTGCGTTGCTGTTCGGCTGTTCCGATGATGCCAACGAAAACGGTCGCGGACTGCAGGTCGCCGGAGACGGCGACGTCGTTGACGGTGATCAGCCCGGCGTCGCGGACGGGGATTTCGCGCCGGATAACCTCGCCGATTTCGCGCTTGAGAAGTTCGCGGACACGTTGATGTCGGAGAGACTGCATAGGCTCACCTGGAGAAGCTTGGGGCGCAGTCAAGGACGTTGAGACAAGCCGTTCCTCAGTTCGGTCCTTCGCGCGCTTCTTCTTGATGGTTGTCTCAGATTCAATATTCAGTCCTGCCACGAACCAGACTTCACAAACCTTGCGCGACCTTCTCCAGGGTGTAGCATTCGATCACATCGCCGACCTGGAAGTCATTAAAGCCATCGAGGCGGATGCCGCATTCCATGCCCGAGCGGACTTCGTTCACTTCATCCTGAAAGCGCCGCAAGGAGAGCGAGACGCCTTCGTAGACAAGGCCTTTGCGGCGGTGCACGCGCATCTTGCCTTTGACGATGCGGCCGTTGGTGACGACGCAGCCGGCGACGTTCCCGCCCTTGGACAGGGCAAAGACTTTGCGCACCTCGGCGGAACCGACGACGATTTCCTTTAGCAGCGGATCCAGCAGACCGGCCATCGCTTCCTTCACTTCGTCGATCAATTCGTAAATGATGGCGTAGAGTTTGATCTGGACTCCTTCGCGCTTGGCCACGTCGGCCACGCCGTTGTCAACGCGGGTGTGGAACCCGAGCACGATCGCCTGGGAGGCCGAGGCCAGCAGGACGTCGGACTCAGTCACGGTGCCTACGGCGCTGTGAATGATTTCGAGCGCGACCTTGTCGGATTCGATTTTTTTGAGCGCCTCGACGATGGCTTCTACCGAGCCTTGAGTGTCGGCTTTCACCACGATTTTGAGGACTTTGGTGGATTCCGCGGCCAGAGTATCGAACAGAGTGTCGAGGGTGACTTTGGGACGACGTTCCTGTTCCTGGCCGCGGGCAATATCCGCCCGTTCCTGGGCCATGGCGCGGGCATCCTTTTCGTCCTGGACAACGCTGAATTCCAAACCGGCCTCCGGCACGCCGTTCAACCCCAGCACCTTCATGGCCACGGAGGGTCCGGCTTCCTTCAGTCTTTGTCCTTCCTCGTTGATCAACGCGCGGGCCTTTCCCCAGTATTGTCCGCAAATGACGATGTCCCCCACGTGCAACGTGCCTTTGCGGACCAGCACTGTCGCGGTTGGCCCGCCGGGTTCGAGGCCGGACTCGATCACGTTGCCTTTGGCGGGGCGATCGGGATTGGCTTTGAGCTCCAGGACCTCGGCCTGGAGCACGATCATCTCCAGCAGTTTATCGACGCCCTGCTTGGTGAGCGCGGAGACATCCACAAAAATGGTGTTGCCGCCCCATTCCTCGCAGACCAGTCCTTTGTCCTGCAACTGCTGGCGGACTTTCATCGGGTTGGCGTTGGGATGATCGCATTTGTTGACCGCAACGATGATATGCACCTTCGCCGCCTGGGCATGGCTCAACGCTTCGAGGGTCTGCGGCATGACGCCGTCGTTCGCGGCCACAACCAGGACCACGATGTCCGTCACGTTGGCGCCGCGGGCGCGCATGGAACTGAAGGCGGCGTGACCCGGGGTATCGAGAAAGGTGATTTGCTGCAGCTCGCTTTTCCGTTCGGGATGGGGAATGGAAATGGTGTAGGCGCCGATGTGCTGGGTGATGCCGCCGGCTTCCTTGGCGGCGACGTTCGATTTGCGAATCACATCCAGCAACGTGGTCTTGCCATGATCGACGTGGCCCATGATGGTGACCACCGGCGCGCGCAACTTCAGATCTTCGGGCTTGTCCTCGACATCTCTCTCGACGGGCTTGGGAGGCGCGTGCACGATGCCGGCGCCGCGCTCGCGTTTCTCCACTTCAAAACGGAATCCGTATTTGGCGCACAGTTTCTGCGCAGTGCCTTCGTCGATGGACTGGTTGACGTTGGCGAAGACGCCCAATTCCATCAAATCGGCGATCAACTGGAAAGGTTTGCGTTTTAATTGCTCGGCCAGATCGCGAACGACAATCGGCGGCTTCAACGTGATCAGCTCGCCGGTCGCGGGTGGAACAAATTTCGGGGCCGGCGGCGCAGCGGGTTGCGGCGGTCCTTTGGCTGCCGGCCTCTGTGAGGCGGGGGCGGTGCCCGGCCTCTCAGGGGCCCGGGCCGGTCGTGCCAGCGGCGCCGGTCTTACCGGCGCGACCTTCGGGGAGGTCTTGGGCGCCGGCTTTTGCGGCAGGTGAATGAATCCGATCTTTTCGCCAATCGCCGGCCTTGGCGGTGACGGCGGTTCTGCGGGCGCAATTTCCGCCGGTGGCAGGGGCATTGCCTTCCCCTCGACGAATTCCGTTGGGGCCTCCACCGATGAAAGCGTCGGGCGGGATTCGACGGCCATCGGGGTGGGTGTCAATATCTCAACTTGAGGGGTCGTGGGAAAAGGTTCCGGCGGCGCTGAAACGATGACGACCGGTTCCGCGGCGGGTGGCGTTTCAGCCACGGCCACGGGTTTGCCGCCGCCCAATTGTTCCTCCAGGTATTCCGCAGTGATCTTATCGAGCGAACTCGACGGGACTTTTGCCCCGCTGATGCCCAGTTCCTTGGCCTTGGCAAGGACTTCCTTGCTTTCGATTCCAAGTTTCTTCGCGATGTCGTAAATACGAACGGGCATAAGTAGATTCTACCGACCGGCTATTCCACAAAGTCTTCATGCGCTTAACATGCTGACGTTGGAAAGGCCAAGCACATACTTACTTACTAGGCAACCGATGTTTCGCCAATTTTTGGATTGCGCCGGGCCGCTTCAGAGCGGACGGCCTCAATAATAGTGGAAGCCTGCTCCCCGATTTCCGGGAATTCGGCCAGATCGCTCGCTTCCGCCTGCAACAAGGCCTCCAAACTCAAAAACCCGCGGTGTACCAGCACATCGGCCTGTTCCTGCGTGATGCCGGGAATGGAGGCGACGGCTTTGACGGCCTGCGCCACTTTTTCCTCAAACCCCAGCGTCGTGAGATGCTCCGGCTCGATGTCCACCTGCCAACCGGTCAGCTTCGAGGTCAGGCGGGCGTTCTGCCCGCGCTTGCCGATTGCCAGGGAAAGCTGGTCTTCGCTGACCAGGATCTTAACACGGCGTCTGGCCTCGTCGATTTCAAATGTCTTCAACTTCGCGGGCGCGAGCGCGTTGGTGATGAAATTCCTTACGTTCGGGTCCCACTTGATGATGTCCACTTTCTCGTTGTTCAGCTCGCGGACGATGTTCTTGACCCGCTGCCCGCGCAATCCGACGCAGGCGCCGACCGGGTCCACTTTCTCGTCGCGCGACCAGACCGCCAGTTTGGTGCGAAAACCGGGCTCGCGCGCGATCCCTTTGATTTCAATCGTGCCGTCGTTGATTTCAGAGACTTCCAACTGGAAAAGCTTCACCACAAACTGAGGGTCGGCGCGAGAGAGAATGATCTCCGGCCCGTGCGCCGTCTGTTCGACCGCCTTGACATAGCAGCGGATACGTTCGCCGATCTGGTATTCCTCGGTTGGCACGCGCTCGCGATTGGGGAGCAACGCCTCGAATTTGCCAAGATCAACCGTCACATCCGAGCGTTCGAAACGCCGGACGGTGCCGCTGACGATGTCCCCGGTGCGGTCTTTGAATTCGGAGTAAATCAGTTCCTTTTCGGCGCGTCGGATGTGTTGCATGAGCGCCTGTTTGGCATTCTGCGATGCGATGCGCCCGAAGTTGGCCGGCGTCACCTCCACCTCGACCTCGTCGCCCAATTGCGCGTCGGGTTTGATGCGCCGGGCGTCGAAAAGGGAAATCTGATCGTGCCTGGAAGCGGCCTTTTCGGAGACGACCAGTTTGGCAAACGCCCTGATATCCCCGGTCCTGGGATCAATGGCGCAACGCAATTCACGGGCCGGACCGACCGCCTTTTTGGCCGCCGACAGCAACGCCTCCTCTACGGCCTTCACAAGGACGTCCTTGTTGATGCCTTTCTCGCGTTCCCAATATTCCAATATCGCTAAAAATTCAGCGTTCATACACACATCAATTGTTCCATTGCGGGGAACAAAAAAGTCGGCAGAATCTTCATCTCCGACTTCGGCGCGCTGGCGGACCAGCAATATTCCACTAGTGTGCGCATGCTACGTATCCGAGATTGCGCCGTCAAGCCAAAACCCGACCCAACCCGGCCCTGGGCAGGGCCTGGGTCCTGGGCGGAGGGGCGCAAATCCGCTTTTGGGGCGGAAGCCGGGTATGAAAATTTTTGCAATTTCCGACCGGCTGTACCAAGCTTGAGCCATGACGACACCGCTTGCGCTCGTTTTCTATGAGAATCTGTTGCCCGGCAGCCAACTGGTGAACCGGCTGCAGGACCTGGGCTATCGAGTGCAAACCATCAGCGATGTCCATACGCTCGTGCTGCAGGCGTTGCATGAGAGACCGCTGGTCGTCGTGACCGATCTTGCCTCCGCCAATGCCGACGTGTGCGCGATCATTCGCGAACTGAAGCGGAATCCGGAAACCAGGCATATTCCAGTCGTCGCATTCACCGACTTGAAGCGCGCAAAACTGCAGTCCACGGCGACCGCCGCGGGCGCCACAATCGTGGCAGGCAACGACGCCATTCTCGACCAGCTTCCGCAACTGTTGGATCAGGCGCTGCAGATTGAGTAAGCGCGCCTGGTTTGCGCCGCGATCCGATTATGGAACTGCCCGTGGTAAAATTGACGAAGGGGATTCACGTCATGCACCTGTTTTATCGCCTGGACCGCGTTGTTTGGGCGCAACTGGCCGCCGGTCAATCCGCCGCGGCGCTGGCGAGGCTCGAAGCGCTTTGCGCGGCCAACCCCGGACCGTCGCATCCCCGGCTGATCCCCTACGCCAACGTAAGCGGCAAAGCGGACCTGGTTTTTATGCTGACGGCGGCAGAGCTCGGCCGAGCCGGCCAGATGCATCGGGATCTGGAGGACGGCTTTCCGCCGGGAACGCTGGAGCGGGTTTACACCTATCTCAGTGTCACCGAATTGCCTGAATACCTGACCACCGCGGAGGATATGAAGCAGACGCTGGTTCAGCAGGAGAACCTGGAGCCGGGGAGCGACCCGTTCAACAAGCGCCTCGCCGAAATGCGTCAGCGCCAGGCGGAATACGAACATTACCGCCTTTACCCGGAAATGCCGGACTGGGAGGTCATGGCGTTTTATCCGATGAGCAAGCGTCGCCGCGGCACGGACAACTGGTATCTGCTGGATTTCGGGACGCGCAAAAAATTGATGGGAGGCCACGCGCGCGTCGGGCGCAAGTTTGCCGGGCGCGTTTCACAGCTCATCACCGGCTCGAGCGGCATTGACGACTGGGAATGGGGCGTGACGTTGATGGCTCATCAGGTGGACGCGTTGAAGGAAATTGTTTACGAGATGCGTTTTGATGAAGTCAGCGCACGCTACGGCGATTTCGGGCCTTTTTACGTCAATCTGCGTCTCTCCCCGGCGGCCCTTTGGCGCCATCTGCATTTGTAAACGAGCTGGGTGGCTGAAGGGCTCCGGATGGAGCCCCGCTGAATTGTGCCAAGGGGCATAATTTGAGGAAAACTAATCCTTGACGTTAACGACGAAGCTCCCTTAAATGGGTACGTAATTTCCGTAATTTTGAGGCGCATGCGCTTTTCCGTAAACTGAGCGGGCACTTGTTGGTGGGGGCCAACCGGTGTCCCCTTTTTTTTGGCGCCTCAGAGAACAGGAGCAAGTTATGGCCAGTGGTAAAGTCAAGTGGTTCGACAATAAAAAGGGGTTTGGCTTCATCGCCCAGGAGTCCGGCCAGGATGTGTTCGTTCATCACACCGCCATACAGGGACAAGGTTTCAAAACCCTGAACGAAGGCGAAGTCGTTCACTTTGAAATTGTCGAAAGCGCCAAAGGCTTAAAGGCCCAAAACGTCCAGCGCGCCCAACCCCAGTAATCCGGTTGGAACCTGAGCCCCGCAGTTTTGTCGAATAGATTTCTGTTCACACCGCTGGCGCGGAGGGGATAGTTTTCCATGGATGATCACTCGTGCCACGCAACCCGTAACGAGTCTCTACCTCCATGTGCCCTTCTGCGCGCACAAATGCGAGTACTGCGCCTTCTACTCCGAATCCGCCGGCGGCGACACCATCAACCGCTACGTTGCGGCGCTGGTCCGGGAGATGGAACTGGTCGCGCTTGATCTGCGTCCGGACACAGTTTTCTTTGGCGGCGGCACGCCTTCGCTGCTCAACCTGCGGCAATGGGAACAAATCCTGAAAGCGATGGAGCGGTTCGACCTGCTTGGGGCGCTGGAGTGGACGGTGGAATGCAACCCGGCAACCGTTTCGCCCGACAAGGCCAGACTGCTCCGTGCCCTCGGCGTGAATCGAATTTCCATGGGTGTCCAGTCGCTGGACCAGAAGTTGCTCGACCGGCTGGGCCGGGTTCACAGCCGCGCCATGGTGTTCAAGTCATTCGACATTCTGCGCAAGGCAGGATTCGACAATATCAACCTTGACCTCATGTTCGCCGTTCCCGGCCAGACGATGGAAGTCTGGCGCCGGACGCTGACCGAAGCGCTGGCACTGGGCAGCGAACATCTCTCCTGCTACGAAGTCATCTACGAGGAGGACACGCCGCTGTTTGCGCAATTGCAGGCCGGCGAGTTCGACGTGGACGAGGAACTGGCCTGCGCCATGTACGACGAACTGATCGAGTTCGCGGCGAGCCGCGGGTATCAACAATATGAAATCGCCAACTTCGCGCGGCATTTTTCAGGAACATCCGTCGAGGTGCCCGACCGCGCCTGTCGGCACAACGTCAATTACTGGCGCGGGGGCTCCTTTTACGGTTTGGGACCGAGCGCTGCCGGCTGCGTGCGGGGCGTGCGCACCAGGAACTGGTCCAACACAATTCTTTACTGCGAAGAGCTCGAAAAAGGCCGCCGCGCGATTGAGTGGAGCGAGCAACTGCCGCCCCTGGCTCGAGCGGGCGAAACCGCCGCGTTTGGTTTGCGCATGAACGCGGGCTGGCCGTTCGACCAATTTCAACGAACCACCGGCTTCGATTTGCGGCAGGAATGGTCGATCGAGATGAACCGGCTTGTCGAAGCGGGGTGGGGATGCCTTGAGACCGATCGTTTCCGGCTCACGCGCCCGGGGCTGCGGTTCGCCGACGCGGCGGCGGAATTGTTTTTGCTGCCGATACCCATTACCGCACCCGCAACTCGTTGAAAATGAATGAAGCGATCGAAAGCGGTTCATGGGCCGCGAGCAGGTCCGAAAGGAACACGGAGCTTTCCATGAATCGGCCCCCTCATCCCGCCCCCCTCCGAGGGGGAGAGGGTGCCCGAAGGGCGGGCGGGGGCGGTTCATGGTGCCAATGCGTGCGCAAAAGCGAAAGGAGGCTTCCCATGAACCCGGTGGGGCGAGACTCCGTCGAGCCTAACTGATTCCTGTGGCTGGGAGATCAGGGCTCGACGGAGTCTCGCCCCACCGTTCATGGTCCAAATGCGCGGTTGCAAAACCGTGGAAACTTCCCATGAACCTCAGAAAGTGGCACAGGCATCCTGCCTGTTCGGGGCTGACAGGCTGGAAGCCTGTCCCACTCTGCAGCCGGCGCCCCGGCGCCCCGGTTCATGGCTCCGATTCACGTCCGAATTTTGGAGGTGTTCCCTCTCCATGAACCTTGGATGGTCCCAATGCATGCGAAAAAACGAAAGGGGGCTTCCCATGAACCGCAAGGCAGGGCGGGCTGTCCCCAGCCCGCCGGGCCGCGGCGCGGTGAGGACACCGCGCCCCACCGTTCGTGGCGCCCATGCGCGCATAAGGTTTGGGGAGTTCTCTGCCTAGACTACTTGTCTTTCAATTCGACTTCACCCGCCCAGTCGGGAGCCGGCGGATGAACGCGCAATTCAGCGATCTGATGGAGATAAAATTTCGCCGGGCCGTCGTCGGGTCGCCGCTCCAGGGTGCAGCGAAAGCCCGCTTCCGCGGCGTCAAAGTTGCCTTGTCGAAATTCCCGCAGCGCGTTTTCAAACGGTTCACGCCAGAGCCGGGTCGCTTCGGCCTCCTCGCGAAATCCGAGCAGTTCATAGACCCCCACCGTTTTCTCGAACCCTTTGAGCCTGAAGTGGCCGGCAAATCGAGTGGTGATTTTCTCGCCGCCGCCTTGCTGGGTTTGTCCTGTGATCAGAATATCCGTCCCGAGGTATTTGTTGAGTCCTTCCATGCGCGAGGCCAGGTTTATGTTTTCGCCGAGCGCCGTATAATCCACTCGCGCAGTGCTGCCGAAGTTGCCCACGTTCGCCACGCCGGTGTGCAAGCCGATGCGCGTGACGAGCTGCCGGCCATTCATATATTGCGGCGGCTGGTCGCGAAATCGAAGGGCGGCTTCGCAAGCGCGCAGGGCGTGATCACTCTGCGGGTCCGGCGCGTTCCAGAAAGCGAAAATTGCGTCGCCGATGTATTTCACGATGGTGCCGTCGGTGTGATGAATGCACTGCGCGACGGCGGTCTGAAAATAACTGTTCATGTACCGCGCCAGCTCATCCGAGTCCATGCCTTCGGAGATGGAAGTGAAATTGGCAATGTCGCTGAAAAGAATCGTCAGGGTTTCCTTTTTCGCGCCGGGGCGGAGCAGTTCTTTGTTGCTTGCAAATTTTCTCACCAGTTTCGGGGAGAGGTAAAGGGCCAGCGATTGCTCGTACAGTTTGTTTTGAACGTAAAGCTGGATGGAATTGAACACGACGGACCAAAGCAACGCCGTGAATACCTGGACGACCAGAATCAACCATGGAAACCAGAAGTGAGCGCGCAGGAAAAGCTGGTAAGCGACCGTTGTGATCGCGAGCATTCCCGCCAACGCGACCGCCGCCGCCCAGGAGGGACGCAGGCGCGCCAAACCGAAGCCGATTAACAACCCCAGCAACACAATGCCGGTTCGCTCCCTCAACCCAGGCGAGGATGTCCGCGTCAGCCAGTCGCCCCGGAGCAGGTTCAGGAACATGGTGGCCTGAAGTTCAAGTCCTGACATGAAGGGGCTCCCTTTGCCGCCCCATCGCGAGTAGGGAGTAGGATATTCATCCTTGCGTTGTCCGGAGAAAACCGTCAACAGACCGGCGCCGACAAAGGCGACCTTGTTGCTGAAGAAGCCTGCGGAAACCATGTTCGTGTCAAGCGCCGAGTAAAAGCTTACTCTCGGAATCGCGGCGGGGACGGAACCAGGCGGGCCGTAATAATTGATCCAGCGGGACTGGAACCGTTGCGCGGCGTCCCGGGTTGCGTTGGCCTTCAGAAGACGGGCAGCGGCCCAGCTCAAGCTCGGGAGCTCGTCTTCCGATGCCCCGTGAAAATGCCGTCGAATGACCAGATCGGAATCGGGCTGAACCTCGTCCAGGCCAAGCGCAGCGGCGTTCTCCTTGAAGGGTTCAAACGGATAGATCAGTCGTTTGGCGATGGCGCCTTTCTCCAATCCAATCACCGGCACCGCATCCGCGGCCAGGACCACTTTGCCGTTGTCACGGATGGCGCGGGCCAGGCGCTCATCCGCCGCCGGATTCCGCCCGGCATCGGCAAACACAATGTCGAAGACCACCGCGCGGCATCCCTCCTGCGTCAGGCGCTCCAGGAGCCGCGCGTGCAGCGAGCGGTCCCAGGGCGCGTCAAACGGCTGGTTAAGTTCCTTATGCGATTCATCGTCCATGTAGATGAGCACAACGTCATCGACCTTGATGGGCCAGCGCGGGCCGAATGGATAATCGTAGCTTCGATTAATCAAGCCGAGGCCGAAAGCGCCATAGAGGAGCAACCCGGCGAGAGTTGTGAGCAAGGCGCCGATGAGACCGCCTTTCCTGACCTGCAGGTTTTTCGCAAAGCTCACTTTTGTGCCTGCCGTTCGCGACGACAGTCTTGGTGGAGTGAATTTTGCAACGATGGGGCGGCCGACGACAGCTAAAAATAGAATTTGAAACTGGCCGCCAGGGTCCGTTCGCGGGGCAGTTCGGAATAGAGGGTGAGCGGATTGAGGCGGTAATCCTGATCGGAGATGTTCAGCAGTCCAATCTTGAGTTCTGCGCGGCGTTGCAGAAACCGGTATCCGACATAGGCGTTGAACTGCCAGAAATCATCACCGGGAATATCCGGCGAATACCGTCGATTGGATTGCTGCGACCAGACGGAATCGAACTGGCTGAAGAGGCCCGAGGCATAGTTGAAGCGCACGAACAGGTTCACCTGATGCAGGGTGGCGCTCACGTCCTGTCGCGCCCCGGGACTGGCGCTGGTTGGGATTTCGGTGAACTGATCCACCAAATCCGCGTCGGTCAGCCGATAACTCGCTCCAACCGCCACCTGGTCGCCGATCAACTGGTTGAGCGTCAGGGTGAGAGAACGTTCCTGGTAATCGAGTTTCTCCGGAGTGCTGGACGGGAACGCCAGAGGCGCGCCATTGGTAAAGTTGAAAACACCCACCCATGCGTCGGCCTTCGATTTCAGGAGTTGGCCGATCGCGGTGAAGTAAGTGCCGCGATTGAATTTCTGGTCGAGCGCGACGCCAAAGGTTTCAAAGCGTGAACCGGGAATCGTTCCGACCACGGATTCGGGAATCAAACTGCGGAACGCCTGGTTGAACCCGGCGATCTGCGTCGGTTCGAGCCGGACGCTGTTGTCGAAGAAAACACCTCCCAGCGAGCGCGTATAGACTGCGCGGAGCGTGGTGTTCGTCCATGGCGACCAAAGGGCGCCGGCCTTGGGCGAGAGCCGGTACCGGGTGGTCTCTTCATCGGTGATCGGCGGGACATCGATGTTGCGCGGAAAGTGCAGCCGGTCGTAACTCAGCCCGGCGGTGAGTTGAAGCGAATCGAGGACCTGCCAGTAATAATAACCGTAAACGCTGAGGCGTTGCAGGTCGGTGGAGGCTTGACGGGCGTAAGGCGGAAAAGCAAACGAGATCAGAGCGCGGTCCAGGCTGGCGGAGGTGTCCGATTCACCGGATTGAAAGCGGGCGCCGGCGACGAGCGTTCCGGGCCGGTGTTGCCAGATGTGTTGCAGTTCGAGCGAGTAGGCCTCCAGATCACTGCGATTGGTCTGGGTGAATTGATTGAACGGAAACGGCGAGAGTCCGTAAATCTGGCCGGTATTGGTGCGAAGGAGCACCAGAATGCCCGCCGCGGAGTCGGTGAGCGTGAACTGGTCGTTCAACCGGCTCCCGAGGAAGAGCGTGTGATGTTCCGGACTCCACTCGTGATGGTATCCGGCAAAGACGTTCGGCTCCTGTTTTTCCTTTATCCGCTGGGTGAGCCGGGCGCTGGATTGATCGTAATATTGCAGCACATCGCCCGCATCATAGTCGGAGTAGAGCGCCTGGAGGAAAACACTGTCCTGGGGAGTGATTTGCTGTTTCGCCTGCGCGGAAAAATTGAACCGGGAAACGTCGTTGTTCGGCCTTTGCCCGAGTTGATTCAGGTAACCGATGTCGAAGGCGTAACTCAGGTTGTCAATCCGGCCGAACTGCGAGCCGCTCACGTTCCAATCGCCGCTGCTGAAATACTCGGTGCTCGAACTGACGCCGAGGTGATTGGTCTCGAACAGCCGCGAGTATTCCTGTTGCGAGACGTACTGCGAAAGCGGACCGGCGCCGACCGGTTGCAGCAGGTTGGCAAGGAGCAATTCGCTCAACCACGGCGTTTCATAGCGCAGGTTGATCTGCTTCGGATCGCGCAGCGCGTCGTAACTGTCGGCCAGAAACAGATGAGCCGAGTAATTCGCGTAATCGCTGTTCACCGCCCGCGTCGCCTCGCGCGCGCTCACATCGGTCATGCCGGCATCGCGGTAAATGGCCGCGAGATTGGCGCTGCGCACCGCGCGGTCCTGGTCCAGCAACAGTCTGGAGCGAAACACGCTGCGGTTGTCGTTTAACTCCTGCGATCTTTCCAGATCCCGAACCCCTTCATTGATCCGGTTTTCGCGCTGATTCAACAACGCGGAGTAGAGCCACGGAGTCGGGTCATTCGGATCGAGACGGCGCGCCAGTCCCAGTTCCTTTCCGGCCAGGGTGTCGTCGCCGGCGTTGCCGAACGCTTTGCCGAGATAACTGCGCAGAGCCGAACGATTCGGCTCCAGCGTCGCGGCCACCTGCAGATCCTGGCGGCCCGCCTCGGCGCGGCCCTGACGAATGCGGCACAGGCCGCGGCCAAGCCAGGCGTTGCCCAGAGCCGGATCGACTGCGATCGCCTGGTCAAAAAAAGTGAGCGCTTCGTCGATCCGGTTTCGCGCCGCCAGGAGAAAACCTTTCAACGAAATCGCCTCGCCGTTGCGGGGCGACAATTGCATGGCCTTTTCCAACGCGACCCACGCCTGCGGCGTGCGGCCGAAACCAAATTCGAGTTCGGCCACGCGCGCCCAGGCAAAGCCGAAGTTCGGAGATTTTTCCGCGGCGGATTTCGCGGCTTGCAACGCCGCTTCGAGCCGAGAGCGTGACTGGAGGTAATACGATTCAGCCAGCCACTCGGTCGCCAGGCCGGGAGGGGCGCTGCGATTCCACGGCTGGAACTTGACGGCGGCAATGACTTCGCGCAGCGCGTCGGCCAGAGGCGAGGCGGCCTGCAATTCTTTGAGCTGCGCTTCGGTTTGTTCAACCTGGCCCGCCGCAAGAAGCAATGCCGCGCGATAAGGCGTTCGGAATCGGAGTCAGGCTTGCGGCCCTCCGGATAGCCCGCCAGCGCCTGCAACAGGTCGCCGCTGCGATACGCGGCCAGGGAGCCGGAGAGGGCTTGTCGGGCGTCGGCGCCCAAGCCCGGTTCGTCCACGTCCAGCACGCCCGGATAATAGAGGCACCATTGAATGATGTTGATGGCGTTAATGACGGCGGTTTTAGCCGGGGCTTTGCCGGGCTCCACGATGCCTTGTTCGCCCGTCTGCAAGTCGATTCGGCCGCGTCGGTTATTCAGTGCCACCAGACCGTCGAGCAACGACAACACAGTGCGCCCGTCATCAGCCACCGCGAGGTTGAATTCGGTGCCGCGAATGGCGCCGGAGGCCAGCGGCGTGCGGAACTCGACCGTGGCCGGTTTCTCGCGGCTGAGAAAGTAAGTCGAGCCCGAGCCCAAATCGAGCACCGGTGTGTTGCTTTCTTTTGGCGGCGGCTGGATTCTCAGCGTGGTCAGCTCGTTGACGCGCAGAACGCTTTTGTCGGAGAGTCGGAAAGTTGCTCGGCTGCGCAAGCCGGTCCGCAAACGGTCGCCGACCTGGAGGACTTGATTGGTGCGGGCCGGCGACCACGTCGAGGCGCCGGTGGCGAAGACCTCGACTTTACCTTCGATGGTCAGCAGGATCGACTCGGTTTTGTCCCGACCCTTTGGGGTAAGGGTTTGGGCGCACAGGCTGCCTCCGAGCAGGAGCGCGAAAAACGGCGACCACGTTCTCTGGAACACACCGGGCATCAGAGCATTGGTTACGTCAAACGACGTGTCTGACTGGTCAGTTCATCGAAAGAGACTTCTCAATTGTGTGAATGGGTCAATGTTAAGCACTCCGGATGCCAGGGTGTCGAGCCATAGAGTCGACCCTGGGAAAGTCCGGGTCCAACGCCGTGTTCACTGGGGGTTTCGGCGCGAGAACCGGAAGGAGAATGGTTGAGGGAAAACGGCGCATTTCTTACGGCACCTTAGTTGCTTTTTTGAGTTTTCTTGAATCTGATTACGGGCCCCGATACCGCCAAAGAGAATACAAGCGCGCCATTTTAACCCGCTGAACTGTAGCCGACATGCTGACAAAAGGAACTCAGGTCTTTACCCCATAGACATCCGGCGTTTCCCCGATTCTTGTAGTGTCAGGTGATTCAAGATTTTCCTGTGAACCATACGCGTCAAAAGATTGCCGGTCTTTGCTTATTGTTGGGAGCGATGTTCCCGTGGGAAGCGTTCGCGCAGGTGGTGATCACCCAACAGCCGCAGAGCCAGAATTTATCGTCCGGGGCCAGCCTGACGCTGACAGTCCAGGCGACCGGCAACGGGCTGCTGTCCTATCAATGGAGATTGAACGGCGTGAATATTCCCGGCGCGAACAGTTCCGCGTTCAGCATCGCAAGATTCCAGCCCTCGGACTCCGGCGATTACAGCAGCGACGTGGCGCAGGTCAGGGCGGCTGATCTGGCCGACTTGCCGTTCACCGATGCGATGAACGGACAAAATCGCCTCACCCGATCGACCGGTCGCGGCAGCAACGCGGGCGCAACCAGGGAGCCGGGCGAGCCGAACCACGCCAACAAGTCCGGGACGCATTCCGTCTGGTTGAGCTGGCAAGCGCCGTTGCTCGGAGGGGTCGCGACGTTCGACACGGCGGGCAGCAGTTTCGACACGTTGCTGGCGGTCTATACCGGCGACAGCGTAAACAACCTGACGTTGGTCGCGGCCAATGACGACGTTAACTATTGCGACGATCCATCAAGCGGATTTCACACCAGCCGGGTGCGTTTCAATTCCAAGGCCGGCACCGTCTATCACATCGCGGTGGACGGCCTGGGCGGAGCTGCCGGCGATATCGTTCTGAACTGGAGCGTCAACACCCTGGAAGGGTTGCTCTCGGTGTTGAGCGTCGCGCCGTCGGTGACGCTCGGATTGCCGGGGGACAACCTGAGCCTGTCGGTCAGCGTCCAGAGCCTCGAACCGGTGAGCTATCAGTGGTATTTGGACTGCCAGTCCATTCCGGGCGGGACGCAAAATACCCTCCAGATCGTCGATTTGCAGGCGGCGAAAGTGGGCAATTATGTGATGAGCGTCAAAGGATTGTTGACCGGACAACAAACCCTGAGCGACCCAACGAGCGTCCAGATCAACATCACCGACGGCCAGGCCATCGACGTGGCAGAAGACGGCAGGGAACAAGTCGCCGATTCACAAAGCGGGCGGCGGACTCTCGCGCGGCTACCGGGGCACGCAAATCTTCAGCACCGTTGGGGCCACCAAAGACCAGGGCGAACCCAACCACTGCGGTGAAACCGGGGGCGCCTCGGTGTGGTATGCCTACCAGCCGCAGGCCAACGGTCTGTTGATCCTCGATACGGAGGGGAGCGATTTCTACACCGTGTTGGCGGTTTATACCGGGCCAGGGACTGACTTCGCCAGCCTGGTTCCAGTGGCCTGCGACACGAGCAGCGGGTCTCTGAGCAAAGCCTGCAAGACCGTCTTTCGCGTCACGAGGAGCACCGTGTATTACATCGCCGTGGACGGCGTGGGAGGGGCCAGCGGCACGGCTCAGTTGAACTACAATCTGGGAGTCACCCCGGTCATTACCGAACAGCCGATCACGCAGACCGTCACGGCCGGCGGCAGTGTGACTTTGAGCGCGACGGCTTCGGGAGTTCCCGCCCCGTTGTATCAATGGTATTTCGGCTCGAACCCGATTCCCGGGGCGACAAACACGACTCTGACCGTCGCCGGTTTTCAATCCGCTAACCAGGGAAACTACAAAGTTGTGGCGAGCAATTTTGCCGACTCAACCGCCAGCGCCCCTGCGACGCTGTTGCTCGATTATCCCTTGCGGCTGGACTCCTTCACCATCAGCAGCGACGCCTGCAGCATGCGCCTGATCGGCCGACGCGGAGGCAATTACTTGATTCAGTGCTCCATCGACCTTGTGATTTGGTCCCCTCTGGCGACCAACACAGTGCCGTACGGGATCTGGGGCTTTGTGGACACCAACGTCAACCACTTTTCCTCCTGTTATTATCGCGCTGTCTCGCAGTAAACCGGCGCAGAACTTTGCCCACTGCGCGTTGACAGCGGCGCCCCCCGTGTCTTAATGGGCCTGTAATGCTCAGCTCCCTGCCTTGGTTGTTCGATGTGCCCATTGAACGCCGCGTGTGACTGAGACGATTTTCAGAACAACCGCCATGATTTCAGGGATTCAACGCGGGTTCACCCAGAGCTTTCTCTTCCTGCTCGCGGCCGCCTTGTTCCTGGTACCCCGGGCGCGCGCCCAGGTCCTGACGCCTGACACCATGACCTTGATCGGCACCGGGGCAAGCGGCAAGGCGATCTTCACTTCGTTGCCTGACTGTCCGGTGAATCTGCGAGTCTTTGTTCAGGACACCAACATTGTGTCGGTCACTCCGTTGACGGCCGGCCCGGTGACGGCGCAGGTTTTCACCGTGACGGGGTTGCAGGTGGGTAACACGATTGTCCGCGTCGATTTTGCGGGCACTTCGCCCCTTTGCACCAACACCGGCTCCCGATTTCTCACCGTCCACGTCATTGAGCGGCCGGTGATTGTTCAACAGCCGGCGAGCCAGTCGGTCGCCGCCGGCACGGACGTCGCGTTCGGCGTCGTGGCCACGGGCAATTTGCTTCGCTACCAGTGGCGGCTCAACGGCCTCAACATCCTCGGCGCGACTGGCAATACGCTGGGGATTCCCAACGCCCAGCCGACCAATGCCGGCGACTACAGTGTGACCGTGTATAACGCCGCCGGCGTGGTCAACAGCGATTCGGCCAAATTGACCGTGACGAACGTTTCAACCCTGCCGTTCACGGACAATTTTGATGGACCGGGCAACGGCATTTCCGGGGCGGTCGGCCTGGGACTCGGCGCCAATTCCGGATCCACGCGCGAACCGGGCGAGCCGCTGCACGCCGGCGAGAAAGGAACGAATTCAGTCTGGTTGACCTGGCGCGCCCCGGCCAGCGGGATCGTTGTACTCTCCACGCTGGGCAGCGATTTCGACACCGTGCTGGCGGTTTACACCGGGCCGGGGACAGATTTTGCAAGTCTGGTGCCGGTGGCCTGCGACAACGACAGCGGGTCGAACGGCAAGACCAGCAAGACGATCTTTCAGGTGACACAGGACACGGTCTATTACATCGCCGTGGATGGAGTCGAAGGGGCGGACGGAACGGCAGAATTGAATTATAATCTGGGCGTGCCGCCGGCCATCACGCAGCAGCCGTCGAGTCGGACCGTTTCCCCGGGCAGCAGCGTCACACTGAGTGTTACGGCGACGGGGACGCCGGGACCGTTTTACCAATGGAGTTTGAATCAGGCGGAGTTGAACAATGCCACGAATGGCAGCTTGACGATTACGAATTTTCAGTCCGCCAGCGAGGGTGATTATCGCGTCGTGGTGAGCAATTTCGCCGGTTCGGTCGCAAGCGTTCCGGCGACCGTGTTGCTCGATTCACCACTGCGCATGGGCGCGCTCGGTATGAATGGCAACGGACAGTTTCAGTTGCGCCTCATCGGACAGGGGGGCACCAACTATGTCCTGCAGGCCTCTTCCAATCTGATAACCTGGGTCTCGCTGGTCACGAATGCTGCGCCGAGCGGGATTTGGGATTTCCTGGATGCGTCCGGTTCGAACTTCAGTTATCGCTTTTACAAGGCGACGCTGGGTCCATAGCTTCATTTTTCAGTTGAAAAATGGCCTTTCGCTCGGACCAACTTGCGTTAGACTTCCAGGGAATTGAATCTGTCCACAGTGCCCATCGAAATCAGTGATCCGATCAACGCGCGCATTCTCGCGGTGTCGGAAGACCGGGTCCAGGGTTTTCAACGCGATCCGCTCGGAGAGATTTCTCGGGCTTCCAGCGTCGAACCGCCGGTCGTCATCGAGCGCATTCAGGCGATGCTCCGCGCCGGCACCATCCGCCGGGTCAGGCAAACCTTGCTGGCCACGAACCTCGCGCAGGGCGCGCTGGTGGCGTGGCAGGTGCCGCAGGAGAAATTGGACGCGGCGTTCGATTACATGTTCCAGGAAGACCCGTTTTCCGGGCACGTGGTCACGCGCTCGACCGACGCCGCGACGCCCGGATCAAACTACAAACTCTGGACGACGCTCAAGGTGCCTCAAGGTTACTCGATCCGGGGACATTGCGAGTTTCTGGCGGGGCAGACCGGAGCGGAGAGGTTCATACTGCTGCCGGCCAAACGGCTGTTCGCCCTCGGTGTCGGTCACGTGCGGCGTCGGGGGATGGAACCGGGCAGCAAGGCGGAGGCGCCGGCGGATGTCACCGAAGTTACGGTGACCACGTTGAACGATTTGGAGTGGCGGATTCTGAGCGCGCTCAAACGCGAGTTCGAACCGGAGGAAATCGTGCCGAACGTCTGGGAGGCCCGCGCCAAAGAAGCCGGCGTGCCGCTGGAAACATTTTGCGAAGTCGCGGAGGATTTTAACCGCCGGAAGATCATCGGGCGCTTCTCCACGTTCCTCGAGCACGTCAAAACGCTGGCCACGGGAGAGCGCGTCACGCGTTTCAACGCCCTGTTCCACTGGGCCGTGCCGCCGGGCCGCGAGATCGAAGCGGGCCGGGAAGTGGGCCGGCATCACATCATGACGCACGCTTATTGGCGCGAAGGCGGCCCGGAGTTTCGCAGCGTCAACATCATGGGCGTCGCGCACGGGACGGACAAGGAAGTGGTGCTCGCGCATAAAGCCGCGATTGATGA
>QHPW01000120.1:6209-13304 GCA_003219675.1 Verrucomicrobiota bacterium | reverse complement strand
GCCAGACTTTCCGAATGGCTGTTGAACTCAGGGGCATACATGCACTGGATTTCAGCGATGCCGGTCTGGTATTCGCCGCGGAGCTGGACGCGCGTTGAATACTCGAAGACGTACGTGCCTTTGGGCAGGTAATCGATGAAGAAATGGCTCGCGGTGTCGCGCGTGGACTCATAGTAGGCGAGACCGTCCTGGTACTTGTATTGCGAAAGGGCGTTCAACGGTTCGGTGCCGCTGCCGCGCTGATCCTTCAGGTGGATGTATTCCATGTCGCGATCGACCCGCAGTTCGATGCGCACCACCAGTTCGTCACCGACTTGCACCGCGCCTTTGACCGGCTCAAGGGTCGGGCCTTTCTTCGTATTCACTTTCGTGTAGAGCGTTTTCTTGAGCTTGAGCGGCGTCCCTTCGTAGGGTGTGACTTTGCCCATGTCTTCGAGGTATTGCCAATGTGCGCTGCCCCAGGCGACGCCTGCGTCCGCTTTCTTCACTGTGATTTCGCCGAGTTTCGGTTTGATTTCCGAACCGACGAAGCGGCGTTCGTAAAAGCCGGTACCGGGCTCGACGGCAGGGTAGGGCGACGTGTCCTCACGGCGTCGCTCTGGCGCGCTGGGGACAGCGCGCCCTGCCTTCGGAGTCACATCGATTCCATCCAGCTTTACTTCCACCAGCCTGTCGCTCGCGAGCAAATCGCGCCCGCGCAGCAGCAACGCATAGACAGCGTCCGCAGTCGCTTTGGTGGTTTTCCAGTCCTGCGTCTGTTTCTGTTTCAACAACCAGACTTTGCATTCTTCAACCGCTTGTTTGTCGCCCATGACTTCGTCGAACGCCTCGATCATCAGCGCCTGTGTCTCGATAGGAGCCCGATACCACCACCAGCTCAACTCCGTCTCGCGCCAGAACATTCCCATCTCCGCGTTCGTCACGGAGCGTTCTTTGATCGACTTCATGATGGCCGCGGGCGTGGAATCGTTGGAACCGTTAAAAGCGTTGAATCGTTTCAGCGCGATGGCCAGGTGTCCTTGGGACTGGCGGTCGGCGACCTTCAGCCAATGCTCGCGCGCACGCGCCAGGAAAAAATCGATGGCTTCCTTGTGCTGCGCGGCCACCGGCCTGTCTTTCAAGAGCAAGCTCCGGCCATAGAGATAGAGCGCGTCTGTTGCGTTGGGAACGTATTTCGCTGGCTCTGGCAGCTTCAAAATCCCGCGGTAATGCTCATCCATCCAGGCGTCGAGTCGGTTGAGCGATTTGATTGCGGGAGCGATGTCGATATCGACCCCGAGATGCCGCAACCGGCCGAAACCCGTGGTGATGTAGAGCGTGATGTAATCGTTGCCGCGTCCGCCGGGGAACCAGGGCCACGAACCGTCCGCCAACTGTATGTCGCCGAGCTTTTGCAGCGCGCGCCCGGTTTCGTAATTCAGCCGGTTGTCGTCGAACAGAATGCCGACGTTGCGCCGCGCCTGACTTTCGCTCTGTGCCTGACGAAGCCACGGCGTTTCTTCAATCGTCACGCTTTTGAGGTCCTGATTCTTTTCGAGCGGGCTGTCGAGCGCGGGTGTGTTGCGCCACTGTTCGAACACGCGATGAACCTTCGGATCGGAGCCGGCGATGAAGCGTGCGAGGGCGTTCGCATAAACCCGGTTGAACGTCTGCTCGCTGCATTCGTGCGGGAACTCCATCAGATACGGCAGCGCCATCACCGCATACCACGCCGGGTTTGACACCATCTGCACGGTGAGGCTTTGGTTTTGCAGCGTCTTCGAGCCGCCGGACTTGAGCAGCCTCGTGAACTCGAATTTTTTGGTCGCCGGCCCGCGAATCGGCAGCGGCAGCGATTCGGTGACAAGGATCCGGCGCGACAGCACCGGCAGATAACCTTCCTCGCCATCGGAGACTTTGCCGGTGGAACCGACGGCTTTGTAGGTGAGGAACGGGGCGCCGTCGGGCACTTTGATCCGCCACGAATAACTGCGCGACTCCTACCCGGGAATGTCGAAGGCGAGTTCGGGCGTCGAAGAAGCGCGGCGGTTCCCCCTCACCCGCCCTGCGGGCACCCTCTCTCCCTCCGAGGGGGAGAGGGATGGGGTGAGGGGGCGCTCGCTGATTGCTTCAAGTCCAAGCGCCGCGTCGGCAGACTCATCATTCAAAGCATTCTTGAACGTCAGCCGCACTTTGCCGTTCAGCCGGTTTGTCGTCTGATTCGACACTTTCACCGTGAATTCGATCACATCGCCCTCGCGCAGGAAACGCGGCGGGTTCGGCTGCACCATCAACTCCTTCGAGGTCATTGTCTTTCCTTCCAGATAACCGGACCGGAGGTTGCGGTCGTGCGCGAAGCCCATGAATTTCCATTCCGTGAGCGCTTCGGGCATCGTGAACCTCATCCGCACCACGCCGTTGCTGTCCGAAACCAGTTGTGGAAAGAAGAACGCGGTTTCGTTCAAATTCTTTCGTGCTGTGACCTGGTTGAGGTCGGGGCCTGTTGGTGTTTGCGCAGACGAAGGCGTGCCACCACCACGAACTTTCGATTTGTCCGCGGCAAAAAATGCGTCTGCGTTCAGGGCTTCCGGTTGCGCGGGGGCGACTTCCATCGCGAATCCGGAAACATAGGGGATCTGATGGCGCGCCAAAGGGTTGCGCTTCATCGGGAGTCTTCCATTTTTTCCATCCTCATATCCTCCACCTCCACCCAAACCGCCCCTGGTTCTGACAAAGTCATAGCCCCAGGAATTCGCCACCAAATCCGGCGGAAACTGCCGATAACGCATGTCCACGGTGATGTAATTCTGGTTCCACTGTCCTCGGAGCCATTGAAATTGTTTGCCGCCGTTTTCAAACGATGCGCTGGCGGTCGAGTAATCCTGGCGAAAGAAGTTGAAGCGTTGTTGCCAGTAGAGCGGCAGGAACTGATTGAGCGACGCATCGTAAAGCGTCGCCACCATTTCCGCGACCGCCTTTTCAACACCCATGTCGCGGTGGGGCGAGACTCCGTCGAGCCCAGAATTTTTGTCGGCTGTTCTTGGATCACGGCTCGAGGGGACTCTCGCCCCACCGTTTTTTGAAGTGGTGATGACCGCCGTCCAGGTCTCCTTCTGATTCGGCTCCAGTTTCGAGGTGAAATGTTCCCATTTGATTTCGAGACCCTTGTTGCTCCATGGCACTTCGACGTGGCGCGATTCGAGATACGCGCGGTTCTCGCTCACTTGGGTCACGTGCAGCGTGAACCCGCCCCGCATCGCCTCGGTCACCGCTTGCCTGATTTGCTGCTGCGTCCGGCCCGGCTTCGTCCAGTAACGCTGAATCATTTTGTGCCGGTGCTCGACTTCGACAAATGCCCGTCCGGTGTCGTAGCCCGTGCCCCACAACGCCATGAATTCCTCGCCCGGCTCGGCCGACCACGACGGCGCGTCAAGCAGGTGCGGAATTTTGATGGCGAGTTCCGGCTCCTCCGGGTTGAGCACTTGAATGGGCAGGCGCGCGGTGACTTTCTTGCCAAAGCGGTCCTGCGTTTGGAGCGTGGCGCGGTAAAGGCCCGCGCCAAGTTTGAACGACATCCTGGCCTCGCCTTTGGCGTCGGTGGTGAAACCGCGCTCGGCCACGACTTCGCCCAGAGGCCAGTGGTTCGGGTGCGCCAAGTCCTCCTTCGCCCCGGCCGCTTCGTCGCCCAAGTCGTATCGTCCGGTTAGCGGCGGGCGCCGCACCTGCGCCGGCTCCTGGAGCCGATAAATTTTGAGCGAGCCTTCAGCGGCCTGCGGCTCGCCGTCGAGCGTCTCGGTCTTGATGGTCAATTCGACGGGTTTTCCCTCGGTCAGCCAGTCGGCAGCGCTGAGCGTGGCTTGCAACGCGGTGAACCCGACGTTGACGCTGCGCTGGCCGGACCGTGTCTCGCCGGCGGTATCGGTTGCGTCCGCGTAGATGCTGAAACTGAACGACGCTTCCTCCTTCTCCGATACCTTCGGGTCAGGCTTCGCGAAGAACTCAATCTTGAACGAGCCGTCGGCCTCGGTTGTGGCTGTGCCGTGGGCGATTTCCTGGCTTCCCTGGATTTGCGGTCGCCGCCACGAATACCAGGTCCACCAATACGGCCAGCGCACTTCGCGCACGACGCGGTACTTCACCTTCGCGCCATCCACCGCGGCGCCGGTATAACTCATCGCGCGGCCGGCCAATGAAACCCTGTCGTTCAACTTCGCTGCGGTGTTAGGCGCACGTTGACATTCGCCTGGCCGCCCGGACCGCTGCTGACGTAGATCCGCATCTGTCCCAGGACGCGGTCACGCGGCGCGGCGAAACTCCCGCTGAACGAACCGTAGTCGTTGCAGCGATGCGTTTGTCGCGCGATTGCCTTGCTGTTCGGATCGAGGAAAACGACGGTCAGCTCGCGGTCTGCCAGCGCATCGTAATCGTCTTTCTCCTGGTCCACATGAAGACAGATGCCTTTGTACTGGATCGTCTGGCCGGGGCGATAAATCGCGCGGTCGGTGAAGAAAATGGTTTGGTCGTAAGCGCGCTGGCGCTCGTAGCGGTAGGCCGAGTATTCCTGCTGGGAACCCAGTTCGCGCCCGTTGTGACGCGCGCGGAAGAGGTAATTCTGATTTTGATTCGCCTTGAACGTGAAGAAGCCGTTTTCGTCCGTGGTCAACGCCGGGTGCGCAACGCGATTGCCCAGGTTGTCGAGGTGCCAGGCCATGACTTCCGCGCCGGAGACCGGCTCGCCGGAATTTGCATCGAGCAGGAAACCTTCGATGTTCCCGTCGCGCGGACGCAGCACGAGCGCGAGGTCACTGACCCAGATGTCCGTGAAGGCAATCTGGTTGTCCGTCTCGCTGAAATCCGGCTTGTGGCTCGCGATGAGAAAATAAAAACCGGGCTTGAGCTGATCGGGCGCGGGCAATGCTTCGGCGCGCTCCTTGAAATCAGCCGTCGCCGGCAATTTCGCCGACCATTCGAATGTCGCTTGCCTGGCGAGCAGCTCTTTGCGTTCGGCTTCGCTGAGGGATTCGGGGCGGCTGTGGTTCTTCTGGAGAAAAATGTTCCAATCGTAGGCCACGGCGCGGAAGTAAATGTCAGTGACATTGCGGTAGCGCACTTCCAGAGCAGGGCAGGCGTCCCGCCTGCCTTGTGAGTCAACCTGGGTTTGGGCAGGCGGGACGCCTGCCCTCCGTTGACAGTTCCAGACGCGCTCCGTCGTGATGGCCACAGCCTTCGCTTCGATTTCCGAAACCAGGTTCCGACATAGCTTGCCTCCGGCGCTGTTCGGAAACGCGTTGGCGCCGCGCAGCGCAATCTTTCGCGCTTCGACCAAAGCATCTTCGCTTTGAACGACGCGCGCCCAATGATGGAGCGCAACTGCAGACAATTCGTGGTCGGCCCATTTGTCCACGAGCGCTTTGAGCGCGGTCTTGTAGCGAGCGTTCTTCTCCTCGCCGAAAGCGACGTTGTAACCGTACGCCAGCCGCGCGAGGTCGGTGTCGATAAAAGCTGAAGCGTCTTGGTCGTGCTGATTGACGATGGGCGAGTCCTCAGGGTGGGACAGGCTTCCAGCCTGTTTGTCCGCAGGCAGGGATGCCGGCGCTACGTTCCACGCCATGAACTGCTCTGCGCCGTCAAAAACCGGGCTTTCGGCCGAAAGCTCGAAGGCATCCTCCGGCTTCGCCGCGGCCTGCTCGGCTGAGGAATAAAACTTCAACGCTTCGTGCGCGATGAAATCGTAAAGCATCGGGCGATAGCTGTCGGGCAATGAACCCTTTTGCAACAGATCATCGAACGTCGAGACCGGGGTCTTCTTGAGAGTGTCGGCACTGGCCAATGCCTTCTGAAACTGCCTGTCAATTTCGGCGAAAAGGCGTGGCAGGTCCCAGGTGGTAAAATCCTTCCCCGGTGCTTGCGTGGTCTGCGTGCGCTGCATGAAGCGCCAGCGATTCTGTTGGAAGTAATGCCAATACCAGTTCGCCAGAATGGTATCGAGCAACGGAGCAATTTCCTTCGGTGCCTTCGAAATCTCGGCCTCCAGGCGGATGATTTTTTCCTCCGGCTTGTTTCCCTGAATGTTTCCTTCGAGAACGATCTTCCGCGCGATGGCTTTGGTCGCCTCGCCCCAGGCCTTGTCCTTCAAGGCGCCCTGGATGATCGGCTCGAGTTTCTCGATGGCGGTTTTCGGCAGGCCTTTCCGCACCGCTTCATCAACTTCCTTCCAGTGTGCGTCGCGCGAGGCGGCCCATGCCACCGGGACAATGCTGACGAAGGCAAGGAGAGCCGCTGCCTTGCTTTGGGGTGTTTCAGCCGGCAGACCCAGGACTGCGATTAGACCGAATGAGCAACTCTGCAGCAGACCTTTGACGCCAGCTTGGAGCCTGGTTGAAGCGGTGTTCGTCTTCATGACTTTTCCTCCCTGCGTTCTTCAGTTGTCGTAGATCTCGTAAACCGTGCCGTTCAGGACGAACTGGACATTCTGTCCGAGGGCAAGCCAGGGACGAGCTTCAGACTTCCTGGCAACGAGATCGAAATATTCCTTGGAATTGAGTTGGACCCGAATGCGCTTAGGGTCTTTCAACTTCTGGATCGCCGCATCAATCCATTGATTGCCGTTCTGGTAGAAGCTGCGTCCGCCAACGAACTGCGTTTGTTGCGTGTACTCTGCCAATCGTTCCGCCTCGCTTCTCGCCGCCACGGGAGACCCGGCGACATAAACTCGCGGGACAGAAGTGGCGCCAACGACGGCGCCACCGCCAAGGCCATTGAGCGATTCATTGTTTCCGAGTGTCACCGCGTCTGCCGGCGCGTTGGCCGACTTCAACGCCAGTTCGCTGCGCGATCTGGCGGTGGGAGCCAGGCCGGATCGCTCCATCATTTGCCTGTTATAATAGAGGGTCGTCGCCTCGCGCGCCTTCGTGTCCTGCTGAAGTTGCGGCAGGGTCTGCGACAGGATCGGCACGCCGCGCCGCGCCTCGTCTTCAATGATCAAGTAAGCCGTGTAAGGCGTGACGATGCTGTATTTGCGGGCGAGTTCAGTGACCTCGTCCTTCAGCTCCGCGTTCTCGCCGTGCAACCGGATTTCCTCGAGTAAATAGCCGACCCGTCGCGTCGCCCAGAGCC
>QHPW01000120.1:0-6201 GCA_003219675.1 Verrucomicrobiota bacterium | reverse complement strand
TCATCCGAAAAGCTCGCGTCGTAAGTCCACTTCTTCTGCCCGCCGTTGACGGTTCCTTCCAGCACCACCGCGGAGGCGCCCTTGCCGGTATAACGTCCGACTAGCACGAGTTGCCCGCCTTTGAACAAGTCGGGGAGCGGCGAGGGATACAACTTCGCTGCGCGAATATCGCCCGTAAAGCTTAACCTGGGATTCGTCAGCACTGGGTCTTTGATCTTGGCGAAAAAGGCCGATACCTTCACTTCGATATCTTCCTCGGGCAACACGTATTGGCTGAACGCCCGCGTCTCCTCCGTGATCTTGTCGAGCAGGTGTGTGTTCGCGTCGTGGCCGATGCCGAAGCAGAAAACCCGCACGTTGCCGCCGCTGTGCTTCTTCACGTTGGCGACAATTTGATTCTCATCGGTGTTGCCAACGGTCGGCAGACCGTCAGTAAGAAATATGACCACAAAGGGGCGATCGGTTTCGGATTTCGGATTTCGGATTTCGGATTTCGAAGGTTGAGCCTCCTCACGTCGGCTGCTACCGGGGCGTAGGGCCAGCGCTTTCTGCAACGCGTCGTCAATCGCGGTGCCGCCGATGGCTTTCAAGTCCTTGAGGAAATCCCCGGCGCGAGAACGATTCGCCTGGGAGGCTTCAGCCAGCTTGTTGAAGACCGTGTCGGTCTCGGTCGAAAATCGCATGACCTCAAAGCGGTCGCTGTCGTTCAGGTTTTCCACGCAGAACAGCAGTGCCTTCTTCGCCTGCTCGAGTTTCTTGCCCGCCATCGAACCGGACGTGTCGAGCACGAAAACCACGTCTTTTGGCATCACCTGCGTTTCCTTCGCGTCAATACCCGGCGACGCCAGCAGCAGGAAATAACCGTCGTCCGAGCCTGTCCTGTAAGTCATCAGGTTCACGCCGATGTCATCGGCTTCAGGCGCGAAGAAGAGCTGGAAATCGGTGTCCGCCTTCACGTCCTTCGCCTCGAAACCGACGGTGGCCTTCTTTCCTCCGTGGCGTTTGATCTCCACGTTGTGGCTCGGCGAATAAAGCGACTTCAGCGGCCGCCTGGTTTCGACTTCGACCTTCAGGCTCAGGTCGGGGATCGGTTTGGCCGAGAATTTTTCTGTGTTGAGCGGGTAAGTATAGCCAATGAGGCCGGAATCGGCCTTGAGCAATTGCGTGTAGGAAAGCGAGATGTGCTTCTTCGCGCGCGGCTCGATGGGAAAGATGCGCACTTTGAACACGTCCTGGCCGGCGTATTCGAGCAGCGCCGGGTCTTTCAGTTTGCGGACGATGTCCTCGTAAATCCCGCGCGCTTTGTCCGCCGCCATCAACTCGGCTTCGACCGGCCTGCCGTCGATCTCCATTGCGAACTTTTTGATCTGCGCTCCCTTCGGAACGGGGAACAGAAATGTTCCTTCGACGCGCTGCTCGTTGGGATTGTAAAACTCCTGTTCAACGGACGTGACTGCGATCTGGTCTGTGATCCGCACGTCAGCCTGGTGTCGCGTCACCTCAAGCGGACAAAACTGGTAAACTCGCGGGGGCGGGACCGGCCAGGGACGCGGCCATGGTCCCGGTCTGGGGCGTGGCAGCGGCCACGGTGGTGGGACGACACCGTCGGGAGGGAGTTGATGTTTCCAATGCGCTTCATCCACGATGATCAGTCCGGCACTCCGGCCTGAGTTGATCGCGGCCAACAGGAGGAAGAGAGAGCAAATCCAGCGTTTCATGGTTGGTTAGACAGGAAACGACGGCAAATGCTCGCGTGACTTCCAGAGGCGAGCATTTGCCGCAAATCCAAAATCTGGTTCATTTCAGGATTCACCGGTGGGTTTGCAGACTTCACGGGTTCGAGGCGTGCGGCCACGATGGGAATGCCGAGAGAAACAGAAATCACGCATCCCGGCTGGCGGGCAGAAGGTGGAATGGACATTCAGCCGCGAATCGTCAAAACTTCGTGGCGCGATGAAAGTCACCTATTTCCTGGAGGTCATTTCCTCATGGTGTTTCTGGGCCGAACCGGCCTGGGCGGAGTTGAAACGGCGTTACGTGGACACAGTGGAGTTCGGCTGGAAAATTGCGCTGATGCCGGCGGAGGCTTATCCGGTGTCCAAGTCACAGTGCGAATGGTTCTATCGCCGGAGTGGCACGATCATGCGCTCGCCGTTTATGCTCAACTCAGGCTGGTTCGAGCCGGAGTTGAAAGAGTATCTGGCGCCGAACCTGGTCGCTGAGGCGGCGAAAGATTTTGGCGTGACGGACGATCGTGTGCGGCTGGCGATTGCGCACGCGGCGTTGCGCGATGGGCGGAAGGTCGGGCGGTGGGAGGAAGCGGCGAACGTCGCCGCAAAGTCGGCGGGGCTGGACGCGGCAGCACTGCTGGAGAAGGCGCGGTCGCGCGAAATCGCAGCGCGCGCGCGTGCCGCCACGGCAGAATTCCACGGGTTGCAAATGACGCAACGCCCGACGTTCCTGTTGGAAAACAGCATCGGCGACCGGGCGGTGTTCTCGGGCCTGGCTGTGGCTGCACCACTGGTTGCCGCCATCGATGCGATGCTGAACGACGCGGCGGCGTACGCCTCGCACGCGGCCCATTTTGGCTCGCCACCCCCCAGTTGAAATACAGGGCCGCCGGAAGAAATAAAGGCCTGCCTCGCGTAATGAATGGTCCTGCGCGTGCGGCGGGTCACGAGCTGTTCATGAAAACGGGGCTTGTTCTCAAACCGGGCCGCCCTTTCCGATTGCGTCGGAAATACGTTTATTTGCTCGGAACGTGTCTTCTGGTTGCCGTTGGGATCGCGCGATGGCCTGGGTCCAACAGTCCGTTGGAACACGCGTTGGACCGGCTGCTGACGGCACCGTTGACTATCTGGCGGGCTCCACCGGAGACTTTTGATAATTTCAGCGACCGCGAGTCGGCGGCTTGCATGGCCGTCGTTTTGCGCAGCGGGACGAATTGCGTGCCGTATCTTTGCGGGGAACTGCGCCGGCGCGAAACCGCTTTCAACCGATTTTGCGTGGCCCGATGGCGGACCCTGCCGACGTTCCTGAATCGAATCCTGCCGGAGCCGGTTTCGGTGCGGGCGAGGCGGCTTCGCGCCCTCACCTTGCTGCAATGCCTAGGTCATGGCGCGGTGCGGCCGGCCACCGGCACGCTCATCGGGATTTTGTCGGACCCGACGCCCGAGATCGCGGCACAGGCCGCCAGCGCGTTGGGGCTGGTGCTCCCGGAGTCGCTGCGCGCGAGAGAGGCGTTTGTGGCCTATTTTCAGCGCACACGCGGCGGCGAATTTTTGGGCGCGGAGATGTGGAGCGCGGAATTTTGGAAGGATGTTCCTGAATTGTTGCCGCAGCTGGTTCGCCAACTGGAGACCCCCTATCTGGCAGGAGATGCTGCGCGCGCGCTGAACGTGTACGGCACGAACGCCGCGCCTGCAGTAACGGCGCTGCTGGAAGCCGCCGCTGACGGTTTTGCGGGCGGATTCGAAAAACTGGAGAAGGCCGGCCGCGAGCCGCCGAGGTACGATCTGCTCATGGAGACGCGCTGTAATGCCCTCCTTGCTTTGGCAAAGACCGGCGTGCGCAACGACCGCGTGTTGGAAACATTTTTCCAGGCATGGAACGAGGCGAGTTTTCCAATGCTGCGGTACAATGGCGGAAGCGTCATCGCGGCGTGCGGCGAGGTCGCGGCTCCGCTGGTGCCGCGCATGGTCGCGACGCTGGAAGACGAGGATGTTTTTGCGCTGGTGCGAAAGATCAACGCGCTGGGCGAGCTCGGCCCGGTTGCCCGCGCGGCCCTGCCCAAACTGCGGGCTTATGAGAGCGGCGAACTTCCCGGCAGCTCGTCGCCAGAACTCAAGGATGCCGCCGTGGAGGATATTCAGTTTGCGGCGACGGTGGCGATATGCAGGATCGCGCCCGCCGAGGCGGGCGCGCGGCTTGACCGGCTCGCGGCGGAATTCGGAAACCGCGAACAGGTCGCGCAATGTCTTGGATCGCTCAAAGACCTCGCGCCTCGAATCCTCCCGCTCCTGCGGAGTCGACTGCTGGAGCAAGACCGTCTGATCGCGGCACGCGCTGCCTTTGTGATTTTGCGGCTCGACCCAGGCGACCCTCAGGCCAGGAGTCGGCTTATCGCGGAATGTGAAAGCCGCGACCTGCTTCGGCGTCTGTTCGCGGCTCGATTGCTCCTGGACGCGACAGGCGACGTTGCTCATACGTTGCCGGTTTTCGTCGAATTGCTGCAACGACCTGAGACGAGATTCGAAGCCGAGCAGGGAATTCTCGCGTGCGGCCTGGCAGCGCGTCCGGCGGCGCCCGAACTGCGCAAATTGCTCTGGCATCCTCGCGGCGAGATTCGTCGGGCCGCCGGTGATATTTTGCGCGCGATTGCGCCTGAGTCGTTGCCGCCGATCAACCAACGAGTCCTGTGAAGGGAATTTTTCCGACCTTTCGCCGGACAAACCACAAGACCTTGGGCGCGGAGCGGTGCGGGACTGATTCCTTTCTCGACCCCTTCCAGATTCTTGTTTTATGGATTACTCTGCGTTCTTCGCTTCTCGGCGGTTTCATTTTCCACCGCGGCGGCGCGAAGACCGCAGGGAGGATTTGCAGTCGGGGCGTTCTCTGAATGGGTCTCTGAACGGGTAATCAAGAAGAACCCGTCCCTAAAAAAGCTCTCCTGTATTGGCGCCGGCGCGGAGCGGCCGCCTCGAAATAGGGCTTGCAACAACGGTCGGGATTGTTACTTTCTCCGCTCCTTGCTTTAAGACAGGATTTGTTATGGCACGAATTTGTGAATTGACCGGCAAAGGCCCAATCAAAGGCAGCATCATCTGGCGCAGCGGCAAACCCAAGAAGCAGGGGGGTATCGGCACCCACGTGACCGCGATCACCAAGCGGCGTTTCCTGCCGAATCTCCAGCGCGTCAAGGCGCTCATGCCCAACGGTGAAGTGCGTTACGTCCGCGTGGCGGCAAGCGCCATCAAAAAGGGATTGATCACGAAGGCGCCGAAGCGAACCTGGAAGAAGGGAGAATCCAAAAAGGCCTGAGCGCCGCCGTCAAAAAGTTGAATCGTTAAATCGTTAAATGGATCCTGTAGTGCTCCCGGTTTAACGTTTTAACGATTCAACGTTTCAACGCGCTTCAACGTCCTTTGAAGCGCTGCATTGCAGCGCGCTTGAGTTCACGATCGGCGTCGCGTTTCTTCAGGTCCTGGCGTTTGTCGTATTGGACTTTGCCTTTGGCCACGGCCAGGGCCACTTTCACCATGCCATTTTTCCAGTAAAAGGAGAGCGGGACCAGCGCGTTGCCTTTGACCGACGCAAGCCCGAAGAGTTTGCGGATTTCCGATTTGTGAAGCAGCAATTTGCGCGGCGCCTTGGGTTGATGGTTTTGAAGATTGCCGTGCGAATATTCGTCGATGTGCGCGTTGTAGAGCCAGACTTCGTCGTTTTCCACGCGCGCGAAGGCGTCGCTGATCTGCCCCTTGCCCGCGCGCAGCGACTTCACTTCCGTGCCGCGCAGGACGATGCCGGTCTCGAAAGTTTCGAGGACGTGGTAATCCCGGCGGGCTTTGGGATTGGTCAGAATGTCGGCCATAAAAAATCAGCCAGAAGGAGGTCCTTCTGGCTGTTCGCAAATCCCGGCTCCGAACCTGGGACTAGCCCTTCTTGCGCTTCTTCGGAGCGGTCAACTCCTCCGGAGTACTCGGGATCGGTTCCCAGCCCATTTTGTCCTCGACGAGTTCCAGCAGCGCAATGTCCGCGACACCCAGGCCTGAGGCCGTTTCGATCAACGGCCGGCTGCCGGTGCCGCCGGCCGAGTTAAGCTGCCGGACGCGGCGTGAGATGAGGTTCACCAGAATGTTGGGGTTGCCAACTTTCTCCAATGCTTTTTTGCTGAGTTCGGCGTTCAAGTTTTTCTTTCAGTTAGTCACATGAGCCCGTTAAACTAAGCGGGGACGGAGCGCATAGGCAACAGAAAAAACCATGGAGTTGCCTCAAGCACCACGGAAAAGCCGCTCTGATCCGGGCGTTCCGGCAATCCGCGCTTGCGCCACCACGGGACTTTCCCTAAAAACGCCCCATGTCCGTGACTGCCACACGAGCTGGAGCGCGCCACGCCAATTCCTTTGACCTGCAAGCGTATCTGACGGATCGGGCCGCCGCGGTCAATCGCGCCCTCGATCGGTCGCTCCCCAGGGCAACGAC
>QHPW01000119.1:13140-24630 GCA_003219675.1 Verrucomicrobiota bacterium | reverse complement strand
GTTAGTGGGATTTTGGGCGAAAAGGTTTAGTGGAAAAATTGGGCCAAGCAAACGCCTGTTTTGGTGATTGAACGTGCAGCAGCGAAACATCCGCCACAGCCCAGTGGGTAAGCCGACGGCTCAGGGACTCACCAGCCGATAGCTTACAAAGGCCACTTTGCGACTGTCGGGCGACCAGGAAGGCACGTTGATGGTTCCCTGGCCGCCGAACAGTTTGGCCAGCACTTGAATTTCGCCTCTGCCCGCCGGCATGAGCCGGAGCATGACGTCCTTGTTCTCGGGGTGCTCTTTCACTTCTTTCTCGTAGGATAGAAAGACAATCCATTTGCCGTCCGGTGACGGATGCGGGAACCAGTTGTTGTAATCGTCGGATGTGATCTGTTCCTGCTGACTGCCGTCGGATTTCATCCGCCAGATTTGCATCGTCCCCGTCCGTTCGGAGTTGAAATAGATGTATTGGCCGTCGGGCGAGTAATCCGGGCCGTCGTCCAGACCGGGTGTTGTAGTGAGCCGCTTTTCGTCGCCGCCCTCGACCGGGCTGGTGTAGATGTCGAACTCGCCATTGCGTTCGCCGCAGAAGGCCAGCGTCTTGCCGTCGGGCGACCAACCATGCCAATAGGAGGGACCAAGCCGGGTGACGCGGCGCGGCGTTCCGCCCTTGATGGGCAGGATATAAATGAGCGACTTGCGCTCCTGCGACTGGTCGCTGATGGCCAGTTGCATGCCGTCGAGCGAGAGACCATGGTCGTTGTTGCAGCGCCTGGCGAATCCGGTGTCGATCAACTCCGGCTCGCCGCCGGTGACCGGCAGTTTGCAGATGCGACCGGCGCGGTTGAACAGGAAGTAATTCCCGTCACGCGACCAGTTGGGCGCTTCGATATGGTCTCGCGTGTGATAGACCACACGTCGGTCTTTGGAGGCGATGGCGACGGTTTCCAACGTGCTTTCCAATGTTGGCTTTCCTCCGGATTTGGGTTTGTCGGTCGCGATTTCGACGTTCGAGAAAACCGCCTTTTCGAGCGCGTTGTTGTCGTGAGCGCAGACGCCCAGGCCGACATAGAAGGGCTCCTGGAATTTGATTTTGAACGACCCGCCGGCCGCGTGGAGCGGTTCGCCGTCGCGGGCAATGGACATGAAGACGGTGTCGCCCTCCTTCTCGATGCGGATTCGCCGCGGCGCGGAGACGTTCGATTGGATTTCGCGTGTCGGAGCGCCCGGCGCCTCGCGATATTGCAGCGACGCGAGGCCGTCACCGTGGACCGCGGCATCGGCGTACGGCGAGTCGGGTTCAAGATTCTGGCGAATGAGCAGACACGCTTTGCGGTGGGCGTTGCCGCCAGTGGCGATCCAGCGAATGTCCGCCGCCAGCGCGACGTTGCCCGACATTTTTTTCCAGACGAAATGAAACGCATCGTTGGTGGACCACATATTTTCTCCGCCGCCGCCGATGAGGTAAGTCTGCCGGGCCGGATCGTATTCGACCGAGCCGGGCCTGAGGACGTTGCCGACATCGCGGTGGCTCTCGAACGGTCCGAGTGCTGTATCCGCGGCGCGAGTGGTGCCCGGCGGAAACAAGAGGCAAAAGCCGGAAGCGATGGCTGAGATCTGCGCGGCGAAGTTCGGAGAAAGTTTCCACGGTTTTGCAACCGCGCATTGGGACCATGCACCTCCTCGTAGCAGCGTCTCGGCAGAGCGCCGCGGACTGTTCCTCCAACGAATTGCGGCGCTCTGCCGAGACGCCGCTACGAGACGACGGTTCATGCGGAGATTAGAGCAGCCATGGGGTGTTCTGACAATTTCCGGCGGTTGAGCAACTAAAACCTCACCTGCTCCAGCAAGTGTAAACTTTTCGGGATTTGTTCCACCGAAGTCGGCGATTCGTCCTCGATGAAATACCATTTCACGCCAGCCTTCTTTGCCGCGCCCAGAATGGCGGGCCAATCCATAATGCCGGTGCCGAGAGCGACGTCGTTGGTCACATCCGAATGACCGGTGAGAAGCCCGGTCGGAGTTCCCTTCCTCATGTCCTTAACGTGCATCAACTCGAAGCGGCTGCCGTATTTTTCGAGCAGCCGCATCGGGTCCTGGCCGGGATGAACAATCCAGAAAACGTCCATCTGATAACGGACGCGCTTCGGATCGGTCTCGCTCATCAGCAGGTCGAACAGCGTGCCGTTGCCATGCGGTTGAAATTCGTAACCGTGCGTGTGGTAGAAGAATTTCAAACCGTGTTTGGCGAGCGCCTCCCCGGCGCGGTTGAAAACCGCCGCGGCTTCGCGACAGGTTTTTTCGTCGAACGGGTCCTGGTGTGGAATCCACGCGCAGCCGGCGTATTGCAGGCCGAGGGCTTTCGCGTCGCGCGCGACCCCTTCGACATCGTCGCGATAACGTTCGAAAGGGAAGTGGCCGCTGATCGGTTTCAGTCCCCGGGCGTCGAGCTGTTCCTTGAATTTCTCCGGCGCAAGATTGTAGGTGCCGGCCAGTTCGATGTACTCGATGCCGAGCCTACGAACCTGGTCAAGTGTTGCCGGGACATTTTTGGCGAACTGATCGCGAAGACTGTAGAGCTGGAGGCCGATCGGTCCCTTGAAACTGGACCCGATGCCTGCCGGATGCCTTTCCGCAGCCATGGTGGCGGTTGCCAAACCAGCCAGAGCAAATAACCCGAGCGGATGGAACAGAGAAAGTTTCATGGGTTGCATTTACCTGAAACGCACGAAGATGGGAAGCTCGCAAATCTTGCCGAAAATAACATTTGCTTTTCGACGGGAAAGCGGCAGGCTTTGGCCCGGTTAGATTACTCGTCGATTTCGAGGCCTGGAAGATCTTCAGTTGAACGTGTTTCAATGATGATTTGAAACCCGATGGTCGGGAACAGCCCGGGAAGAAGCAGTCAGTCTAAACTTAGAAAGTCATCATGAACACGAAACTGTTTGTTGGAAACCTTTCCTTCAACACCACTGAAAACGATCTCCAGGATCTTTTCGCCGCGCACGGTCCCGTGACCAGCGTCGATCTGATCATGGACAAATTCACCGGCAAGTCGCGCGGGTTTGCGTTCGTCACCATGGAAACCAAGGAAGGCGCGCAAGCCGCAATCGCGGCGCTCAATGGCAAGGACCTGAACGGCCGCGACCTGACGGTCAACGAAGCCCGTCCGCGCGAGGAACGCCCTCGCTCCGGCGGTTACGGAGGCGGTCGGGGAGGCGGTGGCGGAGGCGGTCGTCGCGATTACAGCAACCGTTACTAACTCATTGATTTGCCCACGGCAGGGTGTGGGACTCTGAACGCCAGTGTCCCACGCCTTTTTCGTTTCGACTCACGCGTGTTGCGGACGGATCGAACCGGTTTTCGCCCGCGGGCGCAGAGAAAGAGCATTCATGGAAGAGCATATTGAAGTCGAAGGCAACGTCGTTACCGTGCTGCCCGGCACCATGTTCCGCGTCGAGCTGGACAACAAACATCAGGTGTTGGCCCACATTTCAGGCAAAATGCGCAAACGATTTATCCGGCTGACGGTCGGAGACCGGGTCAAATTGGAGATGTCACCCTACGACCTCGACAAGGCCCGCATCACCTATCGCTTGCGGTAGTTCGAACTTTCTTCACACGCTGGGTCACCCCGTCGGCTGCAGCCGCAACCTTCCGCTTGCGGATGCGAAAGCTCTCCGGCAGCCGGAATTCGCGGCGATAAGGAGCAATAGATCTCAATTTTGGCGCGACACGCATAAGCGGCGCTGGTGGTTTGGTTCACGACGGGTCCAGGTCGTGGCCACGCGTGTCTGGTTGCGAGACAGGCGGGGGATCCAACGCTTGATCCCTGCGCCGGAAAAAGGCCGTTGTGCAACGCTCTACCACATCCGGACCTGGACAGGGGCGTCTGGAATCTCTCTTGCTCAGTCAAAGAAGATGCCGAACCTAAAACTGCAACCATAATGATCGAACACAAACCATGAAGACCAAAAAAGCGCGAACAAAAGACTTGGCTACCGACGAGGCCGTGGAGCAAATGCTGTGGGATTGCCTCGCCGAAATCCCGTTCGTCGAAGTGCTCAAAGTAGAACAGAGGGCCATCGCGGACCCGGCTCGGCCGGAAATCGTGGGACGTATCCGGGTGCGCGGGCAGGAGACCACCATCGTGGCTGAGGTCAAGGCGAACGGACAGCCCCGGCCCGTGCGCGAGGCGATCGCAAAACTCCAACAATATCAACAGACGGACGCGAACGCGCACGGACTCGTCATCGCCCCGTTCCTCACTCCCATGTCCGCCAGGATCTGCCGCCAGAACGGCGTCGGATACCTGGATCTCTCCGGCAACTGCCATTTGAACTTTGATTTCATCTTTGTCAGCAAAACCGGCCGGAGCGTTCGCCTGTCGAAGAAAAGCAACTTTCGCTCCTGGTATTCTCCGCGGGTGGAACGCGTGTTGCGGGTACTGTTCCTGCACCCGCAACGCTGGTGGAGCACCTGGGATCTGGCGATGGAGGCGTTGGTCCGGCCGGGACAGGCGCTCGACGTCAAGCATCAGTTGAAAAAACGGCACTGGCTGGAGGAGTCCAAGGAAGGCTTGCGTCTCAGTCGGCCGGACTTGTTGCTGGACGACTGGTCCGAAAACTATCTGCCCGGCCGCAGCGTCGAGCGGGTATTTTCCTCCTCCCGGAGCGTGATCGAGATCGAGACCATGCTGGCGTCCGTCTGCCAGGAACAGGTCATTCCGTACGCGCTCAAGGGCTTCTCGGCGGCGATGCGCTTCGACCCGATACTCCAATACAGTCGCGTCTCCGCCTACCTGGCGTCGGACCTCAGCAAAGTCATCTCCGCCCTGGAACTGACTGAAACGAAAGGAAAGGGCAACGTGAGTCTGTGGATTCCGCACGACGAAGGGCTGCTGCACGGAGCGCAGCAGTTCGAGCACGTCAAAGTGACGCCTCCCATCCAGACTTTCCTGGACCTCATCAGCCTGGAGGGACGCGGCGAAAAAGCGGCCAACTCCATTTGGGAGCATTGCATCAAGCCCGGGTGGACCCCGCAACTGGCGGGTGCGGCGGCGTGACGGACTTGCACCTTGGGTCCGAATCTTCCTGAACACTTGTTTGCCCCGGTCGATTGAGGTAAACCCTTCGTCCATGAAACCCTTTCCTGGACGATTGCCAATCTTCTTGCTTCTATTCGCTTTGACTTCACTGCGGTCGATCGCCGCCGCCGAAAAGCCCGTCGTCAATGTCATTCTCTGGTTTGACACGGAGGATTATCTTTTACCCGCCGACGACGACGCGACGAAGCGGCTGGCCGAGATGCTCACCCGGCGCGGCATCCGGGCGACGTTCAAAATCGTCGGCGAAAAAGCGCGCGTACTTGAACAACGCGGTCGCCGCGATGTCATCGCCGCGCTGAAGAAACACGACATCGGTTATCACGCCAATTATCATTCGGTCCACCCTGCGCCCTCGGAATATCTGGCCGACTGCGGACTGCTCGACGGTATCGCTGAGTTCGCGCGGCGCGAGGGCGGGGGAGCGGCGGACGTGCGGCGTATTCTCGGGGTCAAAACGCTGGCCTGTTACGGTCAACCCGGTTCTTCATGGGCGTCGCAGACCCTCGCTGCCCTGCAGGAAATCGGCGTGGCGCCCCACGGCGTTGCCTGCTACGTGGACGAAGGCACGCACATTGGTCTGAATGAACAACCGTTTTGGTATGCCAACGCGCTCGTGGTCTATCACATGGGGCAGAATTACACGCGAATGGATTTGCACGACCCGGCGGCGGTGGAACCCGCGAAGCGAAAAGCGTCAGGCATCGCCGATCGGCTGCGCGATCAAGGCGGCGGGTTGATCAGCATTTTCTACCATCCCTGCGAGTGGGTGCATAAGGAGTTCTGGGACGGGGTGAATTTCCGGCGCGGCGCAAACCCCCCGCGCGAGCAATGGAAACCGCCGCCGCAACGTCCGGCCGAGGAAACCGAAGCGGCGTTCAGTCGCTTTGCCGAATATATCGACCATATTCGTTCGATTCCCGGTGTCCACTTCGTAACGGCGACTGATTTGCCGGAGTTATACCCTGATCCGGTTCGAACCCAAGGCGCCGACAAGGAGGACCTCGATGAGCTGGTGAAGCGGCTCGTTCTTCCGGGGGTTGCCGGAGTGAATTTCCAGATGGTGGGAGATCGCGCGTACTCGCCCGCAGACCAGTTTGAAGCGTTGGCCGCAGCCATGGGCCAGATCCTCGCCGGTCAAAAGGTCCGATTCCCCATCCCATTACCCGGCCTGCTCGGACCGGACGGCGCGCCGCCGCCCGGCCGCGAACAGACCAGGCTCGAAAAGTTTGCTTTCCGCGACGCCACACGTGATGTGGTGGACTTCATTCGCAAACAGCGCCGCGTGCCGGCGCGCGTCTTCATCGGCGCGGACGCCGTTCCTCCGGTGGATTTCCTGGTGGCCCTGGCGAGGGCCTATGAGGCCCATGGCCGGAATCTCGAGGCCGTTGGTGAACTGGGCAGGAACGTCGAAGTGCTGACGACCCGCAATGTGGCAAAAGACACACCTGAACTGTTCGGCGGCTGGATCATTCACAAGGAAGGTTTTCGCGCGCCAAAAATCCTGGAGATTGCCAGGCTGCAAGCATGGACCTTGAAGCCGGCCACGCCCAGGAGATCAGCAACCTCCGGCAAGGCCGGAGGCTTGAATCGATGAATCCGGAGCGGGACAGGCACCTTGCCTGTTCCGGCTGACAGGCTGGAAGCGATATGAGTTGCGCTTCAAACAATGGCTGCGGCCCCGGCGCGCTGCCGCTCCCCTTGGCGTTGCAATCGCGCAATCCGCTGGCGTGGCTGACGATTTTCGGTCCCGGCGCGGTCATCGCGTCACTGACCATCGGCTCCGGTGAACTGATTTTTTCCTCACGGGGCGGGGCGCTTTTCGGCTATCCGCTGCTTTGGTTCTTTCTGCTCGTCCTGTTGTTGAAATGGGTGCTGGTCTTCGTCACGGCGCGGCACATGGTGCTGACCGGTGCGCACCCGTTTCAACGCTGGATGCATTTGCCCGGACCGCGGGGCTGGTTCCCGCTGGTTTTCTTCCTCCTCGCTCTGGTCTGCTTCCCCGTCTGGGTGAGCTTCCACTCCGGCACCGTGGGTACCTTGCTGTCGGGGCTGGCGGGAACGGAAAAATCGTTGCGCGGCGGCGCGCACTTTGTCTGGGGCATGGCGACGCTCGCCGTGGTTCTGGTCCTGCTGTTGATGCTCGTCTGTGTGGTGGTCTCGCCTTTTGCGGTGAAACCGGACTGGCTCGAGTTCTTCAAAGGTTTCCTGGTTCCTCACCCGCTGACCTATCCCGATTGGGCCACGAGGCAACCGGAGTTGGCGGGACGGCCGGTGTGGGTCGAGGCCGTCACTTACGTGGGTGTCATCGGCGGTTCCGGTTACGATTATCTCGCCTACGTATCCTATCTGCGCGACAAGGGCTGGGGTCGCGCCGGCGGACCGATTGCCACACCGGCTGAGCTCGAGTCGATGGCCAAAGACCCGGCCCACCTCCATCGTCGCTGGCTGCGCGCGGTGATCATTGACTAGGTGCTCAGTTTTCTGGCGGTGCTCGTCTTCAGCAGCGTTTTCGTCGTTTGCGGCGCGGTGATTCTCGGGCCGCAGCATAAAATTCCCGGAGGCGGCAACCTGCTCGCGCTCCAGGCCGAATTCGTCATGCCGATCTATCCGTGGTTGAAATACGTTTATTTCGTCGGCGCGTTTCTCACGATTTTCGGGACGCTTTACGGCACCATCGAAGTCGCGCCGACCGTGCTGCGCGAGCTGGTTTGCGCGTTCAATCCGGAACAGGCGGCGGAGCAGCGGCCGAAGCTGCGTCGGCTCGCGGTGAGCTGGGCCGGGTTTGGCGGGTTCGCGGTGCTGGCGGGCACGTTTCTCTGCCACCTCGTCAGCGGGAGGGAAAGTCCGCCGGGATTGATTGCGCTGCTGACGCCGGCCAATCTTTTCACCGGCGTGCTGGCGTGCGGCCTCATCTGCCTGCTCGCGGCGTGGACCGATTGCAGGTTTCTCCCGCGCGGTCTTCGGTCCGGAATCCTATCAAGGATGCTCAACGCCGCCGCCGGCCTCATCTTTCTCGCGCTCGGCATCAAAGGGGATTGGGATGACAGCGGCTGGACGGCAATTCTAATTCTGACGGGAACACTGGCGCTGGGATGGATCGGCGCGTGGGTGGGAGAGGCTCGACGATTCAGGCGACGGTCATAGACGTTGGAATCGTGGATGAATTTTCAAACCGCTCTTCGCCGGCGGATGAAAAACCCCCGGATTTCACAGCCGCCAAGGTAACGACGGTCAATTCTCTTTGGAGACTGCGAATTATTTTGGAGCCTCCCGACGTCGGCGGCTACTTGTAAAAGAACTGTCAGCCCCCTGCCGGCTGCTGAGCCCTGCGGGCCTTGCTCCGATAAAAGAAGTAAACCGGCGTGCCGATGAGCACCAAAAACACCCCGAACGCCGAGTTGATGATCGCCGGTTTGCCCGCCGCGACCGCGGCTCGATAACTCGTCACGTCGTTGTAGATGGTGAACACCAGATAAAGCGCGGCGAAGATGATGAAGAGCGCGGGAACGACCGGATAGCCGGGGACTTTATACGGACGCGGAGAGTGCGGTTGAGCCCGGCGCAACACGAACAGTCCCCACGCGCCCGCCGCGTAAAAAACCCAGCTCACAAAAACCAGCGTGTCCGTCAAGGTGTCGAACGTGCCGCTGAACAGGAGCAGCACACCCCAGATGCCCTGCGCGATGAGCGACGCTGCGGGCGTATGAAACCGCGGATGCGCGGCGCCCAGCGCTGCCGGGAAAACGTTGCGCCGGGCCATCGAAAAATAAACGCGGGGACTGGCCAGGATGGTGGCGTTGGCGGCGCCGAGGGTTGAAATCATCACCGCCACTGCGATCCATCGTCCGCCGCCCCGTAAACATTTTTCCGCCACGTCGGCGGCGACCAGTCTGGACCCCGCCACTTCATCGATGGGCAGGACGAAGCCGTAGGCCAGGTTCATCAACAGATAAAGCGCGGTGACGATGGCCATGCCCAGAAACAGGCTGCGCGGGATGGCGCGCTGCGGGTGTTTCACTTCACCCGCGATGTAGGTAACCTTGTTCCAGCCGTCGTACGCCCAGAACGCGCCTTGCAGCGCGGCCGCGAACGCGGCCCACAACGCCAGCCCCTGGTGATGAATCGTGACACTGTCCTTGACGAGGTTTTCGAATTTTCCGCCTGACGTCAGGAGAAAAGCGCCGGCCACGAGCAGCAGCATGGCGGCGACTTTCGCTGCTGTAAAAATATTCTGCACCACGCCGCCGATTTTCACACCGAGGTAGTTGACCGCCGTGAGCAGGAGAATGAGCGCGGCCGCAACCGCTTTGATACCGATTTCTTTGAACGGCGTGATGTCCCCGATGAGGGGCAGATGAAGGGTGAACGCGGCAACAGGCCCGGAAAACTCCGGAAGCTTCACGAACTGGGTGGCGTGTTCGGCGAAGACATAGGCGACGGCGGTGACCGAGGCGGTCTGGATCACGACGAAAGAGGCCCAGCCATAGAGGTACGCCGCGAAGGGGCCGTAAATCCGCTCGAAATAAACGTACTGCCCGCCGGTTTCGGGCATCAACGCGGCGAGTTCCGCGTTGGTCAACGCGCCAAACAGGGTGAGGATGCCCGCTGCCAGCCACACCAGGAGCAGCAACTCCGGCGAACCAACCTCGCTCGCCATCACGCCCGGCTTGCGAAAAATGCCCGAACCAATCACGCCCCCTACCACAATCATGGTGGTGGTGAACAGGCTGAGCGACGGAACCAGGCCCTCGTTGCTCGGACGCGTCGGGCTTTGCCCCGTCGAACCGGCGGTTTCTGACGGGGCGTGGTTCATGAGGAAATGCGCGGCCGCGTCAACGCAGGATTCGATTCAGATCAAGGTTTAAATCTTCCGCGAGGCCGCGCAGGCTGGCGCTGACGTCCTCCGGCAGATCAATCCCTTCGACAAGCGCTTTCTCGCGCCGTTCCCATTCCATCTCGCCGGGGAGATAAATCCGCCCGGCGCCGTCCGCCTTCTCCGCCGCGTGAATCTCACGGATGGCCCGGTCGATTCGTTCCTTGAACTGTTCCACCGGCATGAACGACGCGATGTGGAGGGCAATGAACGCCGCGCCGTGGCCGGTCGGCTTCGAGGGATCGGAGAACGTCCAGCTCGACACCTGCCAGCGAATCGCCGCCCCGGTCAGAATGGCGGAGAGCACTTCGATCAGGAAGGCGATGCCGTACCCCTTGTAACCGCCGAGCGGCGTCAGGGACCCAGCGTGCGAAAACAAGGTTGGATCGGTGGTGGGCTTTGCGTTGGCGTCCAGCAGCCAGTCTCCGGGGATCGTTTTGCCGAGCGCGGCGGCGGCGAAGACTTTTCCGCCGGCCACAGTACTCGTGGCCATATCGAGCAGAATCGGTTTCTCTTTGCCGGCGGGCGCGGCGAATCCAAACGGATTGCTGCCCAGGACCGACCCGCGGGCGCCCGGGGCGTTGACGGTTGGAATATCGTTGGCCATCGAAATGCCGATCATGTCCTTCTCAATGGCCATCGACGCATAGTAACCCGCCGCGCCGTAGTGACAATTGTTGCGCAAACCGACAAACGCGATGCCGACCGCCGCGGCTTTGGCCAGCGCCGTCTGCATCGCGAATTCGGAGGAGACCATGCCGAGCGAAGAATCCCCGTCCACCAGCGCCCACGCCGGACCCTCGGAGACCACTTTTGGCCGGCCGTTTTTGCGCAAGCCGCCGCCGCGGAGCCGCCGGACATAAGCGCGCAGGGCCTTGGTCCCATGGGTGAACGTGCCCCAGGTGTCGGTGGTGACCAGAACGTCTGCGGTCGTGCGGGCATCGGCCTGACTGACACCGACCTGGATCAGCGCTTCGACACAAAAAGCGTGGAGATTTTGGGCGGAAACTTTCATTGAAGGTTCGGTTGATTGCCGGTGGCAAGGCAGATTTGAACCATTTGTCGCCCGGAGAGTCAATGAAAGCGGTAACCCGGCGCCACTGAGCTGCAAGTCCGGCGGCGGGAACCCGGAGCAAAACCGCTTATTATTGCATTGAAACCCGGCCGATTTGTGCTGAATAATCTTCAGATGACGAAAGGCATGAAAATGAAGAGACATTGGACATTTTTGACGATGGTCGTGCTGGCGGGTCTGGCGCGAGCCGAGGACAAGGCGGAATTCAAGGATAACCGGGCGAAATTCAGCTACGCGATCGGCCTGAACATGGGAAACCAGTTGAAACGGGAGAAGATAGTCCCCGATACGGAATTGATTTTGAAGGGGATCAACGACGGTCTGACCGCCCATCCGCAGCTCACAGACCAGGAAACACGAGAAATCTTTACAGCGTTTCAACAGGAACACCGCAAGCAATTGGCCGAGAAGAACAAGCAGGCAGGCGACAAGTTCCTGGCGGAAAAC
>QHPW01000119.1:5203-13082 GCA_003219675.1 Verrucomicrobiota bacterium | reverse complement strand
CTGGCGGAAGGTCAAGGCGAGTCGCCCAGGTCAAACGACGTCGTGACGGTCAATTACCGCGGCGCGCTCATCGACGGCACCGAATTTGACAGCTCCTACAAAGCCGGCCAGCCCCTCGTTCGCGCGGCCAACATGCTGATCAAAGGCTGGACCGAGGCGTTGCAACTCATGAAACCCGGCGCGAAGTGGCAACTGTTCATCCCTCCGGAACTGGCCTACGCCGAGCGCGGTTCCAGACAGATCGGACCGAATGAAACCCTGATTTTCGACGTGGAATTGATTTCTTTCAAACCGCCGCCCGCGCCGGCTCCTGCAGCGGCAACGCCGCCGCCCGCTCAACCCGTGACCAGCGACATCATCAAGGTGCCTTCGAAAGAGGAACTCGCAAAAGGCGCCAAGATCGAAGTCATCAAGGCCAGCGATCTCGAGAAGTTGCAGAAGGAGGAAGCGGAAAAGAAGAAGCAGGCGGAAAAGAAAGAGGACAAGAAATAATCATGAACCTCGCCGACGGGTAGGGCGCGGTGTCCTCACCGCGCCGTCGCCAGGCGGACCGGGGACAAGATGCCTGTCCCACTCTGGCAGGTTCATACGTAGTCACCGACTCAATCCTCCACTTCTACTTTTTCGGAGGAAGCAGTCCGTACCGGCGCATCATCTCCTCATTATAATAAAAATGAGTCGAGCCATCTTTGACCGAACCTGGCGACGCCGCCTGCTCCGTGCTCGATCCTCCCAGCGTTTCGATCGCCGCCTTTACGATCTCCAAATCCTCAAAAGTCGCCCGCACCATGAGGATGCCGGTGAGGTCGTTGTAGAACACGGTCTTGCCCGGCACGTCCATGTTGACGCCCAGTTGACTCAACAACCGGCGCAGAGCGCCTTGAGTCTCCTGGACTTTGCCCTCCTGGGCAGACAGTTTTTCCTTTGACTGCTTGAGAGCGTCTATCGCCGCGCGCTGCTCCATGACGATGGGACTCTTGTCCGTGTATCGAGCGCGCAATTCAGCCAGCCTTTTCTCTTGTTCAATAATGGTCTGGCGAATTTTCTCCAGGTCCGTGTCCGGAGACGCTGGTTTCGTCTCCCTGGGTGAACCGGACTTTTCCACGCTGATTCCGAACGCCCTCTGCATACCGGTCAGGAGTTTATCAGCGTCAACCTTGAACGTGCGGACTTGCAGCGGGATCGGCCCGGAAGTTCCTGCGGCGCCGCTGCCGTCCGACGGCTTTGACCTTTGCGAAAAAACAACGCCATAATCTTCGACCGAGTATTCAATCGGTTTGTCCGCGACTTTTACGATCGCATCCAGCACGTCCTTCAATCGAACATCGCGCAACGGCAGGTTGAACCGGACGAGGACGCTGCTCATGTCGAGCGGTTCGGACGGCGGGGCTTGAATCGGTTGGCCGGTGTTCGGATCGATGGCCGTCGTGGCCGTGGCCTGTGTTGCGTTCGGATTGATTAGAAAGTTGATTCCCCGCTTCTCCGAGTCGCGCTTGCGCGATTCCTCGGCAAGGAACTGCAATACTTGCGGGAGCGGCAGGCTGTCGAAGGTCACTTCATTCAAAGCGATTTCCTCCAGCTTCGACTCGACTCGCCCTTTATCCTTTTTCGCAGCAGAAATACCGTATCGCTGGCGAAACAACTCACTTGGGTTGGCTGTGGTTGGGGAGTTGGCCGCCTGCGCCGAACCTTTGGGGATCAATCCGTAACGTTCCATCAGCAGCCGGTTGTAATACTCGGCGGACGGACGGGCAGGAGCGGATTCTTCGTCCGGTGCAGCTCCGATCGGCTTCTTGTCCAGTTTCTCAATCAAGGAATCCACGTTCGGCAATTCCTTTTCTGTCGTCATGACAATCACTTGGCTTGCGCGGCTGTCTGGAACGATGCGGCTGCGCTGGGAAAGTCCTGGCTTCAGGATCGCGACAAGATTGGTCGGATCGCTGTACTTGGTCTGGTAAACCTTGGTGACCAGGGGCTCCGCGGCGGAGTCGTTGCTCGATGTGTCTGCCGCTGCCGGTTGGTCGGCAGCATGCGCCGGTTTTGTGTTCGCAGGCGTTGCCTTCTTGTCGCTCGGTCGACCCTCCGCGCTGTCAGCGGACGCGATGTTGTTGTCGGTTCCCAGCGACGCCAACAGCGCAAACGCGGCCAGTGAACGTTTCCAGGTTTGTTTCATTGTCTTCATAGACTCTCCTTTGGTGAGTGCCTGAGGACGGCTTGGCGGAGACCACGAGCGTCCGCGCAAATCAATCAACCGCTCCACGCGCCGGCCCAACCCGGACCGAAACCCGCTCCCTTCGACACCCACCCAGGCAAACGAGCGTCGTTGCGCCAGTCGCGCCCCCATTTCGACGAGGCACTCGGCCAGAACGCCGGGACCGTTGGCCAACAGTAGACTCGCCTCGTCAGCGGCGGTTTCGCTCGCGGCGTGCAGTCGGCGCCGCGCCCACCAAACCAGCGGGTGCCACCAGAAAATTGCCGCCGTCAGATCCGCCAGCGCGTACCAGAACGGATCGTTTGCGGCCAGATGCGCCAGTTCGTGCGCCAGCATCGCTTCCTGCCGGGCGGTGTCGAAGCGTTGGGTGAATCCGGCCGGCAGCCCGATGGCTGGCCGCAGCACACCGAAAACAATCGGCCCGCTCAATCGCGCTGATTCAACCAGACTAACGTTCCGCTTGATTCCCAAAAGCCCTGCCAATTCGTGAACGCGGTTTTGCAGAGCTACATCACGGACGGCCCGACGCCGGCGCCGGAAAAACGCGCACAGAAGGCGCGCGATACAACCGCGCGCGACAACCAGGCCTGCGCCGGTCAACCAGATCAACTCAAGCCACAGAATCCCGATTGAGTCCAGGACAGAGAAGGTTTCCGGTGGTGCAAACCGAATCGGGTTTCGCTTCGGATCGGACGCAGTAACGAGACCGGCCGCCGCCCGCCGTGCCTGCGCCGGAGCGGCGGATGATTGCGTTTTCGACGGCTCGGCCATTTCGCGGTGATGGTTCAGCGTGAATTGTTCGGCCACTTCCCGGCGAAATTCAGCGGTCAACAGCGGCGCTGGCACGGGCTCGCTCCTTTGGCCGGCTGCGACGCCGGTTTCCGAAGCGCCGTTGCCGAAACGGATTTTTCTCCCCAGCCAGCCGGCAGCGCCGCGCGCCGTTCCGCTCAGTTCAACCAGCGGCAACGCGAGCAGGCTCAACAGGCAGACCTGCCAGAGCGTTCGCCGACACCACGCCGACTTTGTGAAGCGCTGAATCAAAGCCGCGCCGCCCACGACCAGCGCTGCTTCGCCGGCCAGCAACCCGATCAGTTGCATCCAGACGGTCAAAATGGGCGCGGCGTTCATGCGCTCTTCTTCCTTTCCGCGATCAGTTGCTCCAGTCTGGACAACTCCTCCCGGCTGACTTCGCGCGTGGTCAGGAGGTGAGTCACCAGGTCCGCCAGACTTCCTTCAAAAAGGCGGTCGAGCAGGTGGTCCGACATGCCCCGCGTCACGGCGTCGGAACCGACGGCGGGACGATAAACGAAGCTGCGGCCATCAACGCGATGCCTGACGAGTCCGCGCGCTTCCATTTTGCGGAGCATGGTCGCGATGGTGGTGTAGGCGAGATCCCGCCCGCCGCCGAGCGCCAGGTGCACGTCGGCCACGGTCCCGTCGCCGCGTTCCCACAACACTTTCATGATCTTGAGTTGAAGGTCCCCCAGCCGATGCACTTTGGTTTTACTCATGATTTACTGCGGTAATACTACCCAGGTAGTAGATAAAGTCAACGGGGAATTTTGCCCAACAAGGTTTTTCCACTCGCCGTGGGCGGCAGGATTGTGGGAGGTTCAGGAGCAACTGAACGCGGCCCAAAAGAACTGACGAAGCGCCGACGACTGCCCATGACCGGTGAGGCGAGACTCCGTCGAGCCCTAACCTCCAATGGATAGAAATCAGGGCTCGACGGAGTCTCGCCTCACCGGTCATGGGCTTTGTTCAAACTACAGACAGATTATCTTCATGGAGCGATACGGTTTAATCGTCGGGGTCGCGCTGCTGCTGACGGTTTCGATCTGCGCCTATCTGCTGGCGCGCAAAGCCGCCCGCAATGTCGAACGATTTCGCGAAGACCGTCACGAAAGCTTCCTGGGAGGCAGAAAGCCATGAGTGCTCCGAACCGCGCCGGCGGAGCCTCGGACAGGCAGGTCCTGCACCGGTTCGGCTACGCGCAGCAGTTGTTGCGCGACCTGGGCGGTTTCTCCAACTTCGCCATCTCCTTCTCGATCATCTCCATCCTGACCGGCGCGGTGACTCTGTACGGCGTGGGGCTGAACGCCGGCGGGCCGGTGGTCATGGGCATCGGCTGGCCGCTGGTGACGTTCTTTGTGCTGTTCGTCGCGGCGGCGATGGCCGAGTTGGCGTCGGCCATTCCCACTTCCGGCGCGCTTTATCACTGGGCGTCTTTTCTGGGCGGACCCGCCTGGGGCTGGATGACGGCGTGGTTGAATCTGATCGGACTTATCGCGGCCATAGCGGGCATCGACTACGGCTGCGCCGAGTTCATCGTCCGACTCCTCGGGAGGTCGAAAACACCACAGACCGTCATGTCCGTGTTCGCGGCTCTGGTAGTATCGCATGCGTGGTTGAATCACGTTGGCATTCGCGCCGTCGCGCGGCTCAACGATTTCAGCGCGATTTATCACGTGGCCGGGGTGGCAATTGTGATCCTGGCGCTGGCCTTCTTCTCGGCAAAGCAACCTGTGTCGTGGCTGTTCACCAAAACGTTCACCACCGTCAAAGAGCAGCCCTACTGGTTCGCTTTCCTCGGGGGACTCCTGCAGGCGCAATGGACCTACACGGGTTACGACGCCTCGGCGCATACGATCGAAGAAACCAGGAACGCCCGCGTGAGCGCGCCGTGGGGCATTTACCTGTCCGTGGCGGTCTCCGGATTCTTCGGATACCTCATGCTGGCGTTCGTGACGCTGGCAATCAAAGATCTCGCCGCCACGGCCAGCGCGGACATTCCGTTCGTTCACGTCTTCGAGACCGCGCTGAATCCGACCTTCGGCAGGACCGTGCTCTGGGTGGTCACCGTTGCGATGTGGTTCTGCGGACTTTCATGCGTGACTTCGACATCCCGCTTGATCTTCGCCTTCGCGCGCGACCGCGGCATGCCGCGGTCAACAACCTGGGCGCGCGTGAGCAAACGCTGGCGCACGCCGGCGGCGGCTGTATGGCTCGCGGCGGCCCTCTCGTTCCTGCTGCCGTGCGCGATCCTCGCTTTGGTGACCGCTTTCCCTCAGCGTCTCGATTTCTCAAAACTCTACCCGGCGGTGACCGGCATCAGCACAATCGGCCTCTATCTTTCCTACGGCATTCCGCTGCTGCTCAAACTGCGCGCCATCGGCCGCGGCGTCTGGACCAGCAAGGCAAACGGCCCCTGGAGCCTGGGCCACTGGAGCGTGCCGGTAAATCTTATCGCGCTGATTTGGATCGCATTCATCACCGTGTTGTTCGTTCTCCCGCCGAATGAATTGACCGGTTACATTTTTGCCGCAACGGTCGTTGTCATGCTTGCGTTCTATTTTCTTCGTGTTCGCGGAAAATTTCGCGGTCCGGTTCCTCAGGCAAAATCGCAGGACGAACTGATCGGCATCGAATCGGAGTTGGAAAACTAGGCGAACCTGTGCGCGGCGATCGGCGCTTGCCAGAGTGCTCGCCACGATCCGATTCCGGATGGCGAGCGATTCACTCCTTTTCGACCTGCGGATCACTGATGGGTTCGATGCAGTGCAACGCTTGAAGGATGGCCCGGTGCAACGGTTCGTCCGTGGTCTGGTTCAGCATTCGAGTCAGAGCGGGAGCGGCCGCTTTCGCTTCCGAACCCAGTTGGCCCAGGGTTTTAACGGCGCCCATCTGCACCAGGTAGTAGGGGTCGTCCAGGCTTTCAATCAGGACTGGCAGTGCTTCGCGGGCCGCCAGGCCGCGCTCACGAAGTGCCAGCGTGGCCGCGTAGCGATACTCACGATTCGGTCGCTTCAAGTCTTTGGCCAATTGCCGCACGGATTTCCAGGCCAGTTCGCCGCTGACGATGCCTGGCAGGTAAGACGACAATACGGACGGCAGAGTCCTGGCGACTCTCTGGGCAAGTCTTCGATTCTCCGCCGAGTTTGACCCGACGCAATTCAGCGTCGCAAGCGCCTGTGCGCTGACCATCGGGTCCGGATCGTTGCACGCCGCGGTCAAAGCCGCGTCCACTTCAGGCGAAGTCTGCGCGACCCTGGCAAGTCCGCGAGCACATTGAATTTGGACCGCCTGACTCGTGTCCTTCAGGCCGTTCAACAAGGTGCGCAGGGCTTCGTCGGAATCGGGATCCATTTCTGCCAGCACCGCGTAGGCCCGGTAGCGGAGCTGCGCGGCGGGAATCGGCGAAGGGAGGCGGCTTCGAACCATGGCCGGCAGTTTCGGCCATACGACTAACGCAAGTCTTTTCGGCCCGGAATCTCTCGCGTGCATGGCCTTGAGCAGGACCGGAAGGACGGCCGGCCCGAATGAGCGCAACGCGTTCAGACGGTCTGTTTCCTCCCGGGTATTCATGGTGCGCGCATACTCGCCGAACCACGCGGCAGCCGATTTCCCCTGATAGGTTGGCGCGCGAGGCATGCAGTATCGGGTCACCAACCCGAGGATCATGAGTCCCGGAATTGCAACCAGAAAAACTGTCAAGCGCTTGTTCACCCCGCCGCTCTCATCCCTTTAATCGTGGTCTTCATCCTGATCCCTATTCAGAGTTCCTCACATCGGTTCGATATTCCGCCGGGCCCCGTGGAGACAATCTGGGCAATGGTTTCGAATCAAACCGGCAGCTTTCTCTTGTATATTCTTACGGGACACGAGGACGAAGATCAAGAGGAAGATGAACAGAAGATCAAGAGCAGGGATGAGAAGAGGGTCAGCCCAGCCACAAATCAATCGGTTTTTTCGCCCCGGGCCGGAACGGCAGCGGAACCCTCTGGCCGGTGCGGGCCGAGTGGTAGGCCGCATTCATGATTTCCAGAACCGCACGGCCATCGTCGCCGGTGATGAGCGGTTCTTTGTTCTCGCGGACGCATTCGATGAAATGTTTCAACTCCTGCGGGTAGCCTTGATTGAAGGCTTCCTCGAAGATCGTAAAGGTCCAGCCTTTGGTCGAGCCGGCTTTCTCCATGGCGTAGCCGTAACCCTTCTCGCTGTAAGTCAGCGCTGAATTGCCCACGAACAGGTCGGCATAGACCACGCCTGATTCACCATACACCTCCACCCGGTCATCCATGCCGCCGTGCTTGGACCAACTGTTTTCCGCCACCTCGACGATGCACACCGAATTCACCTCGCCGCGCGTTCGGCCTTTGTGAATTAGACCGCCCTGCATGTGCGCGTAAACGCTGACGACCTTCGGTTTGCCTCCGAGCATCCAGCGAAACCACGCGATGCCGTGACAGCCCATGTCCATCAGCGCGCCGCCGCCGGACTGGTTCACGTCGTAAAACCATTCGCTGTGCGGCCCGGAATGTTTCTCGCACTGGCGCATCTGAAAGATTTTCCCGATCGCGCCTTCGTTCACCAGTTTGCGGACGCGCTCGTACTTCGGCGCGAAGCAAAGTTCCTCGGCGTACATCAACTTCCGATTCGCCGCCTGGCAGGCCGCGATCATCTCGTCCGCTTCCTCGAGGTTCATCGCAAAAGGCTTTTCGATGATCACATGTTTGCCGGCCTTGGCCGCCGTGAGCACGGCGCGGTGGTGCAGAAAATTGGGGATGCAAATGTCCACCACGTCGCAGCCGGACTCCGTAATGGCTTTGTCGAGGTCGTTGAACCAACGGGCGATGTGATGCTTGTTCGCGAAGGCTTCCGCGCGGT
>QHPW01000119.1:0-4986 GCA_003219675.1 Verrucomicrobiota bacterium | reverse complement strand
GACCATGAACGGTGGGGCGAGACTCCGTCGAGCCCTGATCTCCCAGCCACAGGAATCAGTTAGGGCTCGACGGAGTCTCGCCCCACCGGGTTCATGGGTAGCAAACACCTCCAAAATTCGGACGTGAATCGGAGCCGCGAACCCCCAACGGGTAGGGCGCGGTGTCCTCACCGCGCCGCGGCCCGGCGGGCTGGGGACAGCCCGCTCTCCCTTTTTCGAAGACAAAGAATCCTGGAAATTTGTGAACTTCGCGTCTTTGAACCTCTTCTCCCCTGAGCTCCATGTGTGTTCATCGCCGGTCAAATCTTTGCTCACCTCACCGAAATCAATCGGGCTTCCATCTTGACCCTGCGGCCGCGCGCGCCTAAGCAGGGCGGATGAAGATCTGCCTGTTTGGCATTTCCGGCATCGCGCTGGGCAAGCACACTATCAAAGACCCGCGCCTCGACCAGGCGCACAAACTGGTCGAGGCGCAGAAAAGGACTTATGCCCAGGCGGACGTCGTGGAAGAGAAGGAGATGGTCACCGCCGACGCGATTCTCACCGCCCGCGCCGCGCTCATCGACCTGTTGCTGAAAGACCTCGATGCGGTTGAGACGCGGCTCAGTCGCGATCCCGGCGAAGCTGAAGCGGCCGTTCTGCGAAAACTCGCCGATGCCTTGACGAGCGAGAAACCCGTGTCAGCCGTCGGCCTCACCACTGAAGAACTCAAAGCCATCTCGGCGCACAATTTCTATTCCAACAAGCCGGTCATTGTGGCGGAGGAGGCGGAACTGGCCGCCCCCGACACGCTTCTGGCGCGGGCGTTCAACCAGAGCGGCTACCTCAGTTTTCTGACCGTCGGCGGGAAAGAAAATCGCGCCTGGCCCATCCGCGCCGGCACGACCGCCTGGGAAGCCGCCGGGACCATTCACACGGATATTCAGAAAGGCTTCATCCGCGCCGAGGTCATCGGCTTTGCAGACCTCATCGCGGCGGGCGGCGAGACCCAGGCCAAACGCGCCGGCAAACAGCGCCTCGAATTGAAGACCTACGTGATGCAGGACTACGACGTGGTGAATTTCCGGTTCAACAAGTAGCGTCAATCGTCCGGCAGCGTGATGCGCAGATCGAACGGGTCGTAGCGAATAGAATCGAGCACCTCAACTTCGCTGACCGTCAGCGCGCGTTCGGGAGTCACTTTGAAACGCACGTAGCGGCCCTCGACCGGTTTCGATGGAATAAACTCAAAGTTATGCCCCGCGATCACTTCTTCATCAGGCCAGAAATAATTCGCCGGAAGGTCTTTCCAGCGCAGATTCAGGTCGAAGAAGCCGTGACTGCGATATTCGCGCCCGTCGGATGACGTGAGCAGTTCGACCCTGTCCCTGAATTCGCCCTTGAGCGCATCCCACCACGGCCAGCCCGCGCCCAGTTGAATGCGGAACGCGCCGCACGCTTTCATCCCGCCAAGGTCGAGGGTGATCTCCGGCTGCTCGCCTTTGTTCCAACACAACGCGAAGGATGGCGCGCTTCCGCCGGGATACGGCGGACCAACGATGCCGTCGGTCAATCGCGTGCCGTCGGGATCGCCGGCGCCCCACTGCGTGTTCGAGGGAACCGATACCGTGTAAGGTTTGCCGCGGGCGAGATTTTTTCCGTAAGTCACCCAACGCGAAACGAACTTCCCGCCGCCGGCATCCCGGCCATCCGAATAGCCAGGCTTCAGGTCCGGCAACGCGCCCTGCGCCGCGATGCGCAACGCGTTGACGACCGGATGATCCGCGCCGCCGACGTCGATCGTGTAACGATGCGGCAGTTGCGTGATGTGCTCGGTGTGACTGCGCTCGACCAGCGAGTAGTCCGCCTGCCGCTCGCTCCAATGGAAAGTCACATCCAGCGGATGAAACGCGGCGTCGGCGGCCCGGTGATTCGCTTCCATGCGCAGCGCGTAGAGGCTGCAGGCGTCACTGCCGGCGGCCGTACTTTGGAGCAGATACTTGACGAGCGCGGAGCGCGTGCCCGGTGGCACCGCGTCCACGGTTTCGTAGTGAATCACGTCCCACGGCTGCGCGGTGTTGGTGAGCGCGTAGCTGCGCGTCCAGTTCTTTCCGCCGTCGAACGAGTGAAGGAAATCAATGCGCGAACGGGGCGCGCGATTGTAGAGGCGGCCGCCATAATTAAGCCGCGTGATGTCGCGTGGCGCGTCGATGCGAAAAACGACGTAAGCCTCTTCCGACGGTTTCGCGGCGTGCATCACGCCCATGTAGCCCGGATGTTGCGCGCGCGTGGCGATGTTCTTTTCCTCGACGACGAAGGCCTTGTAGTTCGCGCCCCGCAGATCGGGCCAGAAGACGATCGACTCGGTCTGCTCGCCGGCGCCCACATAAATCGTGTTCTTGCCGAGGGCGAGTTTCGGCTGTGTTTTGCCGTTCAACATCGTGGTCGTTTCGAATTCGATCTCGTGAAGCTGCGCGTCCGCAGCGCGGGTCCCGCCCAGCAGCGAAACTTTCACGAGCGCCTCATAGGCGCCGTTGATTTCCTTCACGAGCTGACGGTCGAAGGACTGCTCCCCTACCTGATCGCTGCGCCAGATTTCGCGCCAGACCAGGCCGTTCACGGTGCTGACGGCGATGCGCGCCGCGTCCGATTCTGTCCGGCGCTGAAGCCGCGCGTGAATCTTCAACGCCGTAATCACGTTTGCCCCGTCGATTTTAAAAACAATTTCACCGGGCTGCGCCGCGTTTGCCGGAGCCACGCCGCCGTCGTCCAGCACGGCGACATTTGAGAACGAATGCGCGACCGCCAACGACGATTCAACCGAATTGGCTCGTTCGCCGAGCCGATTCCGGTTGACCACCGGTTTGAACGTCCAAACCCCGTTGCCGCGGACGTGATAACGCTCGTTCGCCGCTTCCGGATCCTTGCCGTTGTCGTTTGGCGCGAAAAACTCCGGCGCCGTTCCCAGGCTGTTGTAATGCCGCGTGTAAACCTCGTTGTCGCGCAAGTTGAGAATGTAGCGGTGCCCGCGGTCCCAGTCCTGGAAATACGATCGGTGCTTCAGCCCGTTGGGATTGAAACAACGGTATTCCTCGTCCAGTCCCCGAATCGTATCGGCGCCGGTCAAAAAGCCGCGCGGACTCGTCGCCATCAGGCAGTGATACTTTGCGATGTGTCCGGGCTCGGTCTTTCCGCCGGAGGCCGCGCACGCGCCGGGCGCGCCGATCTGGACCACACTCGCGATTGTCCTGCCGTCGCACGATGTGTAAAGCGCGGTCATGCTGTTGTCATACATGTGCCAGCGGCCGCCGTATTCGACTTCCGGCACGGTGTGATTGCTGATGTCCCAATACTTCGTCTTGAGCCCCATCGCGTCCCAGATCGAGCAGTTGATGCCTGAAATGGTGCTGCACATCGTGTAGCCGTAATCGTTGAACTGGCGGATGGGATCGGTCAGCGCCAGGCCGTGCAACATCATGGGCGCGGTTTGCCGGCGCGCGATGTGGTTCCAGTAAAACATCGCCCAGCACTTTTCCTCGGGCGTGTTCCATCTCCCGGTGACGCTGCGGATCATGGCCGGCATGTCGGAATAATCCGGCGAGGCGTCGGTGACAATCTTGAGATTGCAAACGGCCGCGTGCGAAACGGAATTCGCCGCAAGCGCGAGGACCGTGCGGATGAGCAATCGTGTGTTCACAAAGGAGCGTTTCATTTCAAAGTCGCATCCCTGCGCTCAAACCCCGGACAGAATCCCATGACCCGTCAGGCCAAATGGATTCCCCGGGCATTCAGCTACTTCAACGCCTGGTAATAGCCGGTCGCGAACTGGGCGAAGAAATTGTGTTCGTTGAACGGGAAGTGTTGAACGAGCGCCACGGCCACGATCTTCTCCTTCGGATCAATCTGGCAATACGTCGTCGCGGCGCCATACCAGCCGAACTGCCCGATGGACGACGGGATGGAGAGCTGCCCCGGATCAGTCGTCACTTCCACGCCGAGACCGAAACCCTTTTGTCGTGTGGCCGCCTGATTGTTCGGCAGCGTGACCAGGTGGTTCGCGGTCATCAACCCGACCGTCTTGCGGCCGAGAATCCGGTGACCCTCAAGGGTGCCGCCGTTCAGCAGCATTTGCGCGAAACGCGCGTAATCACCCGCCGTCGAGAAAATGCCGGCGCCGCCGCTTTCGATCCCGCGTCCGGCTTGTAGGTCTTGGCCACGCGATTCATTTTTTCCGGCGGCACATCAAAGCCGGTGTCCTTCATCCCGAGCGGACGAAAAAGTCGTTCGTCAAGAAATGCGCCGAACGTTTTGCCCGACACGCGCTCGATCAACGCCCCCAGCACGTCGGTGTTGATGGCGTAGGTATACGCGTCTCCGGGTTGATGTTTGAGCGGCAACTTGCCGACTTTCGCGATGAAATCGCTCAGACCCGGGCCACTCCAGAGGTCCGCGCGTTGATACAACTTGTGCAACTCGTCGTCCCCGTCGAAGTCGTAGATCAATCCGCTCGTGTGCGTGAGCAGGTGCTTGATCGTGATCGGGCGCTTCAACGGCTCCAGTTGCGGCGCGTCAGCCGTGCCGCCGGTCATCACCTTCATGTCTTTCATTTCGGGCAAGTACCTTGACACCGGGTCATCCAGGTTGAACCGGCCCTCCTCGAACAACACCAGTGTGCCGACGCTCGTGATGATCTTCGACATCGAATACATGCGGCAAATCGTGTCGCGCTCCATCGGCAGTTTCTTTTCAAGATCGCGATAACCGTAGGTCCGGAAGTCCGCGAGCCTGCCCTTGCGGGCGAGCAACGTGATCGCGCCCGCGTGCTGCCCCTCATCCACGAACCGTTTCGTGATGGCGTGCAAAACTTCGAGCCGCGCCGGATCAAACCCGGCGTGCGCCGGCGAAGTCGTGGGGAGTTGTGCGCGGGTTGCAACGGTGAGGACGAAGGTCAAAAGAAGTGCGGGTGTTTTCATGGATGGGTGGCGACCCTATCTGAAATGTCTGCCT
>QHPW01000118.1:2752-4135 GCA_003219675.1 Verrucomicrobiota bacterium | reverse complement strand
TCATCATCAAAGGTTTAAACGGCGCGATTGCATCGAAGCGCGTCACCTACGACTTCGCGCGTTTGATGGAGGGCGCGAAGGAAATCAAGTGCTCCGAGTTCGGCGATAATATCATCGCGCACATGTAGCCGCGTGGCCGCCGACGTGAGGAGGCTCCACCTTCCTTCACTCCAAATAGAATGAGCCTCCTTACGTCGGCTGCTACGAACCTTAATTAAGGTTCGTGGCCAGACGCGTGAATCGGATTGCCAGCGGGATCAATGAGGGTCGGGGTGATGAAGACGAGCAGCCGTTTCCCGGCGTCCTCAGGAATCGCATTGGCCGTTGATTGACCGTCGTGTTGTTGGGAAACCACGGTCACCATCGGATTGCCGAGCACGAGAGTCTGGCCGTCGTAAACGTCGGCAGAAGTAGCCATCTCTCGTGTGCGGAAGATGGGCAGCGGCACGACGGCTTCTCGTTCCTCGCCATCCACCCAAACGCGCCTCCTCGTCGTTCTCTCGATCGTGGTGTCGTAACGAAGGAATTCCGTCACTTGCGGCATCGCACTCAGGTGAATCGTGTAACCATCGGCCGCAACGTAGGGGACCAGATCAAGCGTCGGACCGACCGGCACTTGCGAAGTGCGGTACACTTGCGCCGCGACATCATTCGTATGTTGAATTCCGGGCGGAGTGAGCGCCGGTGGTTGGATGCCGTCCACGATGGTCTTGATTTCCACCGCCGTAATTTGCGTTTGACGTCCCGACAGCGTCGTGACTTTCGGTGCATCGAGAATGTCCGCGCCGGCCTGTTGCAAGGCTGAGCGCAGAAAGGTCTGCATTTGCGCAGCGGACAGGACCCGCGTCCAGGTGTTGGTCGTGGCGGCCGGGGGCGGCAGGTCCAAGCCGAGCTTTCGCGCCGCGTCGGTGGGCATCTCCATGAACTTCGCCTCGATGAGAATCTGTCGTGGCGCGACGTTGAGCGTCTCGATCGCTTTCTGGACGGCGTCCACCTCCTGTGCGGTTGCCCGCACCAGGAGCACGCCGGTACGGTCGTTGAAAAAGATCGTATTGGGCGGCAGCACATTGATCCCGGCCGCCGAGAAAAAAAGCCGCACCGTGTCCTGAATGGTTTGCGTCAGGTTGGTCCTGGTCACACCGGTGATGTCGAGCGGAGACAGGCCGAGTGACTGCAAAGCTTGCCGAAACGTATTGGGGTCAACACGAAAAGTGCGCGTTTCGAGTGGCGCCGCTGCGGGAGTCTTTTTGGAAAAGATCACTGCGTACTCCTCGACCGAGTAGCGGATCGGTTTGTCGGCCACTTTCGTAATCACCTCCAGCAAGTCCACCAGCCGTATGTTTTTGAGCGCCGGATTGATGCGCACGATAACGCTGTTCATGT
>QHPW01000118.1:1633-2656 GCA_003219675.1 Verrucomicrobiota bacterium | reverse complement strand
AATTGATTCCTTCTTTGTCCGGATCGCGCTTGGCCGCCTCTTCAGACAGAGAGTTCAACACCTGGGGCAAAGCCACGCCGTCAAAAAACGCTTCGTTCAGAACGATGCGATTCAACTTGTTTTGGATTGCCTGTCGTCCGGGGCCTGTGTGCAACAGATTCGTGGTCGCGAAAATCGTATCGAGGCCCGTCACTCGCGGTTCTGTGAACGCGGTAGCTAATTTAATTCGGACTTGCTTCGCCGCGTCCATGACCTTGAAGATCTCGCCAAAGGGCGCATCCTTATCAGCTCGTAGTGACAAGACTACCGCAGGGTTCAAGCTCGCCGCGCGCTTAAGCTCCGCTTCCAGGTCCTTCACGCTTATTGGTTTTGAGTCGAGGTAGAGATACGGTTCGGTTTTGGCGATGGTCACAGTCAACGTTTCCTTTGCGCCGTCGCTCCTGTTATCGGTCGGGGCCGCGCCGGCCGGTTTGGCTTGTGCCGGTTTCATCGTCGTCGCTGGCGCCACATTGTTTTCGGCGCGCGATTGCCTGAGGGCACTGGACGGCGCAGCGACTGCAATCGCATTGGAATTCGGCTGCGCGACAGAAGCGGATTGGCGCACAATTCGAGGCGAAACGACGATCAGGACTCTTTTGCCATCGGCGTCCTTCAACGCGGGGTTTTGCAGGACCACCGCTTCGCCATCGCCGACGAGACTTTGTGCCGTGCCAACGTCATAATCGATATAGCCCACGGCGTTCACGGCGAAGACCCGCCCCGATCCATTGTCGTGGGGTTCCTGGTCTGATTTCGTGTCACCCGCAAACACCGAGTCGAAATCGCCTGATTCCGTGATCTTTGCCGAGACGGACAAATCGATCAGGCTGCCGCTGACATAAGGAGTGATTCGGCAGGTCGCGGATGTCCGGGCCTGCGGATGTTGGAATGGTTGAATGCCCGCGGTCTCGACCTGTGCCTCGCGCGCGGTGGCAGTCGTCGCTTGTCGAGAGAAGAGAACAGCGACGCCGGGTTGTTGCAGGA
>QHPW01000118.1:0-1577 GCA_003219675.1 Verrucomicrobiota bacterium | reverse complement strand
TTTCACTTCCGTTTCGACTGCGACGGGATTGGCGGAGGGCCGAGAGGTGAACCGGGTGGCGCGATTTGCCGGTCTTCGTTCGCCCCGCGCCATCGGCAACAGCAACGCTCCAATGACGGCCACGATTGCCAGGCGCAGGATGCCAAGTTTCGCCGACTTCGGCACCGGGCCCTCGAGCAGGCGTTTGATTCGCTGCGCCAGCGCGCTTTGGATTCCACGATGCCGACGAGGCCCAGCGCCAGCTTCGGACGTTGGAACGCGAGCCGGGCGACCTCGAGGAGCGTGGCGGGATACGTCTCGGCTTCGCCGCCCATTGCCACCATCACCATCTCGTCCACGGCCTGTTCGCGAAGACGACGAATCTGCGCGTTGGCGAGCCAGAGCAGGGGATGCCACCAGTAAAAAATCTGCAACAGAGTCTGGACATAATGCGCGAGGACATCGCCGCGTTTGATGTGCGCCAGTTCGTGGAGCAATACGGCGCGCAGTTGGAGCGCGGACAGCTTGTCCGGGGAGTTTGAGCCTGACAGGTTGTTGGATTCCTATTTGGTGACGGCACGCGTCGAGCAGTTGATCCGGCGGAGCCGGAGCCGACGCGGGCTGCCGGGATGAGCTGAAGATAAAGTTCGAGCGGCGCACGAACCACGCCGTCAGACCGAGAGCGACTGTCAGCCAGGCCAGCAATAACCAGGCGGCAAAATGGAGCTTCGGCCGAGCCGGAGGAATTGATGGAAGCGGGAGCATTTTATTGAATCCGACGTCCTTATGGCGGAACACGGCTTGCACCGGAGTGACTGGAGCCATTCCGGCTGTTTTCTTCTCCGGCAGCCAGTAAGCCACGCCGGTTGGCGCGGCGAACGACGGCGGCAGAACCAGCTTCACCAGCACCAGCATCCACAGCCCATAACGAAACACGGCGCGGACGCGCTTCCGCAACAACAGGTCGAGCGCGAACAGCACGATGATCAGCAGACTCGACTGCACGAATATCGGCAGGGCAAAGCCAGCGAAACGTCCGCCCAACTGATTCAAAGCTTCTATGGTATTCATCGCTTTTTTCCGGCGGGGCGAGCATCCTCGCGAGCCGTGACTTTTGTTTTCTGGATTCATCTTTTCCGAGTCATCTTTTTCTGTTTGATCAGCGATTCCAGCTCAGTCAGCTCCTCGGAACTGAGATCGCCGGTTTCCAAAAGGCATTGCAACATCGGGGTGAGCGCGCCGTTGAATGCGTTCTTGAGCGCGTAGAGCAGCTCGCCGCGCTGGGCCTGTTGCCGGGTGACCGCAGACTGGTAGAGCGTCAGGTTGCGAATCTTTTCCGCGGTGAGCAGGCCCTTGGCCACCATGCGGTCCATCAACGTTCGGACCGTGCTATAGGTCCATTCGGTTTGTCTGTGCAGCTTCTCTTGAATGGTCGGGGCCGCGCACGGCTCGTGTTCCCAGACGGTCTTGATGATCGTCCATTCGGCTTCGGTGAGTTCAACGGTTTGTTTCGGCATGGATGTAATGTTTAACGTCGTAAAGCATTATCTACAAATGTAGAGATGGCAAGGGAAATTTTTGACGGGCGGTCTGTAGCC
>QHPW01000020.1 GCA_003219675.1 Verrucomicrobiota bacterium | reverse complement strand
TTACGATTGACGCGCCAAATGATTCATCGCCCGATTCGAGTTTTATCAGAACGCGTCAATCGTAAATCGCAAATCGTAAATCACTTCACCGAGTCCTCCGAAACAATTTTGACGCTCTCGACGCCCACGCGCGCCGTCGGCTTGCTTTGCTCGCCGCTGCTCGACGAAGTCACCGGCGTGTTGCCAATCGTTCCGAGCACCTCATCGCCCCTGGTCAGGCGGCCGAACGCCGTGTATTGGCGGTCCAGAAACCTGGCCTCGCCGAGGCAAATGAAAAACTGGCTGCCCGCGGAATCCGGGTTTTGCGAGCGCGCCATCGAGATCACTCCGCGCACGTGCGGTTTGTCGTTGAACTCGGCTTTGATCTGATAACCGGGTCCGCCGGTGCCCCAGCGGCTTTCCATCTTCGCATCTTTGGTCAGCGGATCGCCGCCCTGGATCATGAATCCTTTCACGATGCGATGAATCGCCGTGCCATCGTAAAAGCCCTGTCGGGCCAGCTTCTTGAAATTCTCAACGGTCTTCGGCGCGACATCGGTCCAGAACTCGACGACCATTTCGCCCGCGGTGGTTATAATGACGGCGACTTCGTTCATGCTCTTGTTTGGAGTAACGGTTTTCGTTTCGGCCGCGAGGGTCATTTCAGCGAGTCGGCCGGGACAATTTTGACGCTCTCGACGCCGATCCGTTTGGTGGGTTTGCTGTTTTCGCCTCCGGAGCTGGCAGTCACAGGTGTATTGGCGATTTTTTCAAGAACTTGGTCCCCTTTGATCAATTTGCCGAAAGCGGTGTATTGGTGGTCGAGAAACTTCGCGTCGCCGTGGCAAATGAAAAACTGGCTGCCGGCCGAGTCTGGATTTGCCGAGCGAGCCATGGAGATGACTCCGCGCACGTGGGAACGGTCGTTGAACTCCGCTTTGACGGAATACCCCGGACCGCCGGTCCCCCACTGTTGCTCCTTGCTTGCGTCTTTCGTCAGCGGGTCGCCGCCTTGAATCATAGAAGCCTTTCTTCCCAAGCGCCTTGAAATTCTCCACGGTCTTCGGCGCAACCTCCGGCCAGAACTCGATGACCATCTCCCCTTCGGTGGTCTTGATAACGGCGACTTCCTTCGCGTCCGTTTTGGCCGGGCTGGCCTCTTCCTTTTTCTCGTCCTTCTTTTCAGCTTCTTTCTTGTCGGCCTGAGCGAAAGCGGTGGCCGCGCTCAGCGCAAGAACCGTCATACAGATTGGCCAGAATTTCTTCATTCGGTTTGTGTGCCACGAAGCAACGGCGTTGTCACGTTAAGATTTTTTGAACGGCAATTCGACGATCCGCGCCAGGCTCTCTCCTTTCGCGGTGCGCAGCGCCAGCTCCGTGCCGATTTGATTGTGCTCGCGGCGGACGTAGCCCAGGGCAATGTTGGACTTTAACGTCGGCGAAGCCAATGCGCTCGTGACGTACCCAACCTCCTTCTCGGCCCAATAGAGCTTGTCACCTTTTTGCGGCAAAACCTCGATCGAATCGGCGAGCCGAAGCCCGCGCAGCTCTTTGGTCACCTGGCCGTAGGTGCGAATCCGCGCGATGACTTCCTGGCCGATGTAACAACCCTTCGAGTAGCTGATCGCCCGATCTTCGATGCCGGTTTCCGGTGCCAGGTTGGTTTCGTCCGCGTCGGCACCATAGCGCGGAATCCCCGCCTCGATGCGCGCGGTCTCCAACGCCTGCCAGCCGCAGGCACGCCCGCCAACGGCTTTCGCCGCGGCGATCAGTTTGTCCATGACCGCGTCCAGCGACGCGGTCGGGGCGAACAAATCGAAACCGTTCGTTCCTGTCCGCGGCAGGTTCATCAAATAGATTTCGCCCAGGGTCGGATGCTTCCGGAAAACGAAGTTCATCAATTTGCCGGGCGGCTCGATGCCCAAATCCAGGTGTTGAACAACCTCCCGCGCTTTCGGTCCCTGAACGCCGAGCAGTCCGTAGTGTGGCGCGGCGTCCACCACCTGCACGTCGTCGGCGATGATGTATTTTTCAAGCCGTTGCGCGACCGCGGCGCTATAACCCGGTTCGAAATCGAGCAGGATTTCGTTTTCCAGAATGTAAATGTTCAAGTCGCTTTGCATTTTGCCTTTGGCATTGACCAGCGCGGCATAGCATCCTTCACCCGTTTTCAAGTCCTTCACGTTGTTCGTGACCTGGCCGTTGAGGAATTTCTGACGGTCAGCGCCGGCAAGGCAAAGGCGCGAACGGAAACTTGAATCGAGCACCCCTGCGCTGTCGCGGAGCGCCGCGTGCTCGGCCGGCGGGTCGCCGTAATGCTCGACGACTTCCATGCGGTTGACTTCCGAGAACTGCGCGTTCAGACGGCGGTGAAACTCGTGCAACGAAAGCGGGCTCATTTGAATGGGGAAAGCTCGCTGCCTCGCCTCCCGCTTGAGCTAAAGATGCCGGATGCGGCTCTTGTATTTCCGCAGAAGTTTGTCGTTGTGCTCATCGCCGTTGCTGTTGCTGCTGATGTAAATCTCCGGTGCGACGCCGCGCGACAAGGCATTTTCGATTCCCTGCGCGACGATCGCGTTCACAATGAACATGCCGGTGATGGACGAGGTTGGCCCGATGGCCGCGGGGATCCCCGGCAGTTCGAGGCAGGCATCGCCGTGAACGCCGCAGTTGTCAATGACCACGTCGCCCACATCGGCCAGTTTCTTTCCGGACGAATGGCGCGACGGCCACGCCCGTGTGTGTGCCAGGTTGGTAATCACGACCACCTTCATCCCGCGTTGCGTTCCCCCCATCGCCAGCTCGATCGGGACCGCGTTTCGACCCGAATTGGACGCCACGATCAATACGTCGCCGCCCTCCATCGGATATTGTTTCAGCAGCTCCGCTGCGTAACCTTCCCTGCGCTCAAGGTAGGTCGCCTCGATGGCTTCCTTGTGCAGCATGAGCAAATCCTCAAGCACCGGCGACGCGCGCGCCAATCCTCCGGCGCGATAAAAAATCTCCTCCGCGAGCATGTGGGAGTGGCCGGTGCCGAACGCGTAAAGCCAACGGTCCTTCACCAAAGCTTCGCCGAGCCACGTGGCGGCCTGCTCAATGGCGCCGCGTTGAGTCCTGTAAACTTTCTCCAATTGCTCGCGCGCGGCGGCGTAATATTTTTCGTAAGCGTTCATCCAACCCCACACATCCGGTGCGCTAATTTGCCAGCTTCACCGGAGGCGAGGCAAGAACGACCCGCAACCGGCAGCGTGGAAGCCCAGGGTCTTTTCGTCTGCGAACGTGAAGTGTAGATAGTTCATGCGTTAACATGTTGAGGCCCGGAACAACCTGAAGGCTGAACTCCAACATGTTCGCCGGACAAACCAAAATACCTTCGAGAGCCTGCGCTACGACCCCCCTTGGCCAGGTTTGCCACCACGTCGGCCGTCAATGCCACACCCGCATGGTCCAGGGCCATCGCCGCAGCGCCCAGCAACGGGGACAGCCTCGGCTCCTCGACGCGGACGCTGCGAGCCTTCTTCAAAGCAGCGACCAGGCTGTCGCGAACCAGCGAGTTGTTCGTCAGGACACCGCCAACGAGATAAAGCGACAACGGGCACGCTTTCAATCGCGCCAGCTTCACCGCGACCAGGGCCTGTGCCGCCAGTTCCCGACCCGCGCGCCGGCAAATCCCGCAAAAAACGGCATCACAACCCGCAACCTTTTGTGCCAGGTGGCCGGCCAGCCTGGCGAATTGTTCCTTGGTGAAAGCCGGGTCGTGGATCATGGGGACAATTTCGGTCAGCTTTCTGACTTTAAACCAGCGGCGAATGAGCCGGCTCAAGCCTGTAGCCCGGCCGCCTCCTTCCTCTGCCGCGATGGCGGCTTTCACCGACTCCAGCGCGATCCAAAAAGCGCTGCCCGCGTCGCCGAGGACGTGTCCCCAGCCGCCGACCCGTCTCATTCGGCCGGCTTCATTTTGCGCCACCACGATCGACCCGGTCCCGGCGAGTACGACCACCCCGGGGCTGCCTGACGCCGCGCCGAAACAAGCCGTCTGACAATCGCTCACGACGCGAGTGCGCTCCAAAGGCAAAATGCCGCGACATAACTTTCCTTTCTCCGTTTCCGTGGCGTCGGAAAACAGAGCGGCACAACCGACGACGATTTCCTTGAATCGCGTTTCTTGCGGGAGCTGCCGATCAAGTGAGACGACGAGCGCGTTCAAACCGCGGCGAGCCGTGGGCAGGCCGGCGCTGAAAAAATTCAATGGCCCGGCTTTGGCCTTGGCCAGCACCCTGCCGGCGGAGTCAACGGCAACGGCGGAACTGCGCGTTCCGCCGCCGTCGATGCCGATGAAAACAGGTCTGTTACGATTCACCCGGTAAAAAGGATGTCGATCCCAATCGGATTTATTTTCACCGCAGTCGTTTTCCGAGGTAAAGCACGTCGCTTGTGCGGGCGAGTTCGTGAAAGCCGAGATTTTTGTAAAACCGTTCCGCGCGCGCGTTGGTCGCGCCCATTCCAAGGTGGACGCCGGTCGATTCTCTGGCCGTCAATTGCGCGAGCAACACGCGCATCATTTCCCTGCCCAACCCGCGTCCCTGCGCTCGC
>QHPW01000116.1 GCA_003219675.1 Verrucomicrobiota bacterium | reverse complement strand
GCCGCCGGCCTTTCGCAAGGGCCCCCAAAAATTGTCCGACAGAGTGATCGAGCCGAACGAATCAATGAGCACCTGCACGCGAACCCCGCGTCGCGAGGCGCGGATCAGCGCGTCGCGGAACTGTTCGCCCAGGGGGCTGGCGGTATAGATGTAACTCTCGAATTCAATCGAGGCTCGCGCGGCGTCGATGGCTGACAGCATCGCGGCGAAGGTGTCGTCTCCGCTGCGCAACCAGCGAAACGCAATGACGTCGGGCGATGACATTGCGTGAAGCGTATTTCGACAGAACGAGAATTGCAATTGACCTGAGGAGAATCTCGCCCGAAATAAGTTCAAATTGTCTCCGGATTGGAGCAAATATACAGGTATGCGACTCACGCGAATCCTGACGCTGCTCCTCCTGGCGTTGGCGGCCCTGTCGGCCGGCGCGGCCACAAGGACGCAGCCGCGGTTGGTCGTGTCGGCGGAGGCGGCGCGTCCGGGCGAGACGGTGATGGCGGGTGTGCTGTTGAAAATGCCCCCTGGCTGGCACACTTACTGGAAAAACCCGGGAGACTCCGGTGCTCCCACGAAGATCGACTGGCAACTTCCTGACGGTATCAAAGCGGGCGAAATCCAATGGCCGGTGCCCGAAAAACTCACGGTCGAAGGCCTGACGACCTACGTTTACCACAACGAAGTGATGCTCCAGGTGCCGCTCACTCTGGCGGACACCGTGACCGCGGGCGCGAAGGAATTGAAAGCGCAGGTCTCATGGCTCGAATGCGAACGCGTTTGCATTCCCGGCAAAGCCGAAGTCAAAGCAACCCTGGACGCGGGACCTGAATCAAAACCGTCGGCGGAGATTCTTCTGTTCGACGCCTGGAAGAAAAAACTCCCGCGGACGGACGCAGGCTTCGAAGTCAGCGGGTGGTGGGAGAAGGGGGCCGACGGCGATTCGCGTCCGGTGACTTTGGAGGTGGCGATGAAGGACGCCGAAGATTTCTTTCCGTATCCCAGCAACGCGTTTGAAGTGCAGGCGGCCACGGAAAAACTCCCCGCAACCGGCGGACAAACGCGTTTGCGCAAGGGGGTGAAGAAATACGAAGGCGACTGGCCGGCGCAGTTCCGCGGGATCGTTGTCGCCAGGCCAGGGGGTTCGGAGACGGCGTTTGAAGTGAACGTGGCGCTCAAATCCGAAACAGCGTCGAAGTCCGCGGCGACTTTGGCCGCGGGCTCCGGCACGGAAGGCAAGCCGGTCGCCGGGGAAACAAAGCACCCGGGGCCAAAACGCCCGCTGCCGCTGATGCTGTTGTTCGCGTTCTTGGGCGGGTTGATTCTGAACATCATGCCCTGCGTTTTGCCGGTGATTGCGCTGAAGATTCTCGGATTCGTCAATCAGAGCAAAGAATCGCCGAAGCGAGTCCGCACGCACGGGCTGCTTTACGGTTGGGGCGTTCTGGTTTCATTTTTTCTGCTGGCCGCGATCGTTATCGGCGTGCAACACGCCGGCCGCTCAGCCAGTTGGGGAATGCAATTTCAGAACCCGCAGTTTCTGGTGGTGATGACGGTGCTGATCACGCTTGTGGCGTTGAATCTGTTTGGCGTGTATGAGGTGACGTTGAGCGGCCGCGCGATGGGCGCCGCCGCGCAACTGGCATCCAAGGAAGGGAAGGTTGGCGCGTTTTTCAACGGCGTGCTGGCCACGGCGCTGGCGACGCCATGTACCGCGCCATTTCTGGGAGTGGCACTGGGCTTTGCGTTCACGCAATCGGCGCCGGTGGTGGTTCTGATGTTCCTCATGATCGGCCTTGGACTGGCTGCGCCGTACGTGCTGCTGAGCTTCGTTCCCGGACTCGCGAGATTCTCGCCCCGCCCTGGCGCCTGGATGGAAAAGTTCAAAATGGCGATGGGCTTTCCGATGCTGGCGACGGCGGTCTGGCTGTTCACGCTGACGACGGCGCACTTTGGGAAAAGCGCGCCGTTCTGGCTGGGAATCTTTCTCGTGCTGCTCGCGCTGGCGGTCTGGGTCTGGGGTGAATTCGTCCAGCGCGGCGTCAAACAGCGCGCTCTGGCGACAACAGCGAGCCTCGCGGTCGCGGCCCTGGCGTATTTCGGGGTGCTGGAGCGACAACTCAACTGGCGCTCGCCGGTGACGGAGAAGAATGCGCGAGGTTCACTGGCCCAGGAACCCGGCGGCATCGACTGGCAGCCGTGGCGCCCGGAAGCGGTGGCAAAGGCGCGCGCCGAAGGCCGGCCTGTGTTTGTAGATTTTACGGCCGATTGGTGCGTGACTTGCCAGGCCAACAAAAGGACCAGCATCGAGATTTCATCGGTTCGAACAAAGTTGAAAGAAATTAACGCGGTGGCGTTGATCGGCGATTACACCCGCGAGGACGACGCGATCACTGCCGAATTACAACGCTTCGGCCGGGCAGGCGTGCCACTGGTGCTGGTGTATCCGGGAGATCCGAACGCGGAGCCGATTGTCTTGCCGGAGGTGTTGACACCGGGAATTGTCCTGGACGCGCTCGAAAAAGCGGCGTCTAAAGGCGCTGTGGACAAAACCGGTTCGGCCACACCTGCGGTTCAACCTGACACGGGCGCGTCGATTGATTGGCAGCCCTGGAGCGCGGCGGCGGTTGCGCAAGCCAGGACGGCGGGCAGACCGGTACTGGTCGATTTTACGGCCAACTGGTGCCCTAATTGTAACGCGATCGAGAAGTTGGTGCTGGATGCCGCGCCCGTGCGGGCCAAACTGCGCGAAATC
>QHPW01000454.1:3508-4375 GCA_003219675.1 Verrucomicrobiota bacterium | reverse complement strand
CGGCCAGGGCGGGTTGTCCGAAGAGCCGATGTGGGACAATCGTGTCCCCGAAATCCGCGCGCTCAAACCCGGCGTCATCCGTCTGTTCATCCAGGAGTATTTCGATCTGTTGCCCGAACGCGGCGGTTATCACTTCGACACGCTGGACCGTTCGGTGGCGACGATCCTGGCGACGGGCGCGAAGCCGCTGATGTGCATTTGCTTCAAACCGCGCGCGCTCTTTCCCGAAATCAATCACGACATTGTCGAGCCGAACGATTACGCCGAATGGGAGAAGCTGATATTCACTCTGGTGCGTCATTACCGGGAACGCGGCGCGGGGATTCGTTACTGGGAAGTCGCCAACGAACCGGACATCGGCGAGAGCGGCGGTTGTCCGTATCGGTTCAAGCCGGAGAGTTACACGCGCTATTACCGGCACACCGCCGCCGCTATTTTGCGGGCTGATCCGGAGGCGCGCGTCGGCGGGCCGGCCCTGGCCGGCGTGAAGTCAGCAATTCTTCCGGCGCTGCTGAATTTCTGCGACACGAACAGGGAGCCGCTGCACTTCATTTCCTGGCACATCTACAGCAGCGGCCCGCGCGCGGTGCGCGGCACGATTGATTACGCGAAGGGTCTGCTGGCGGAACATCCGTCGCTCAAACCCGAGACCTTCCTCGACGAATGGAACATGGACCTGATGAACCCGCCGCCGGATCCGCGCTTTCAGCCGTGTTACATCGCGGAAACGGTGTGGCAGATGAAGGATGCGGGTCTCGACTATTCCTGCTACTACCACATTCGCGACTGACACGTGGACTTCGATCGCTTCGCGCAATTCATGTCGCGCGACGGCGTGGCGTTCATGACGCGCTGGTGGAACCGCAT
>QHPW01000454.1:0-3377 GCA_003219675.1 Verrucomicrobiota bacterium | reverse complement strand
TGATCCGCAACTGCGCATGTTCGACGTGATGGTTTGGAACTTTTCGACCAATGCAGTGACGGTGTATCTCGCGTTCACCGGCTTACCGCGCGACCTCCGCGCGCGTCACCTCACGCTGAATGCCGGGTCCGCCAGCAACGATGAAAACACCCGGCTGCGTCCCGATCCGCCGCAGCAAGTCAGGAAGGGCGAACAAAAACTGAAGGTCGAGTTCGAACCCTACGGCGTTCAGTTCTGGATGCTGGAGTGAGTCGGGACGGGAGGGCAAGCTCCGGGCCCATCCCGCGATTCCACGGGTCCACTACCACTGGCGGAGGCGGTAGTAGGATTGGGCGCGGTTGGTCAACGTCCCACGGTCGTCGAAGGAGAGGTCGGGCAGAATTGGACTGAACGATTGGAAAGGTCCGGTTATAACGTCGGCGCGTTCGACCTGGAAGACGCGGCCTTGCCCCTGCCACGTCAAGCCTGCGCTTCCTGCGGCGGTGTCGGCCTGGATGTTGAGGCGCGGCCGGGGCGCGGGCGGTGTGGCGTCGGTGACGACGTAGAGCGCATCCAATCCTACGTCAGACGGGGCTTTGGCAGGCGCGAAGGCCTTCAGCAGGTCCGCGTTGCGGAACACGATGTAGCCCTGGTCGCTGAGCAGGTCGCCGGCGGAGATCGTGCCCAGCGTTTGATCCTGAAAGTCGTCCTCGGTGGAGAACCAGATTTCGCCGTTGGGCCAGACGTAGAGCGCGTCAAGGCCGTAATCGTTGGCGGCGTTGACCGGGTGAAAGCCGGCTAGGAGTTGCTTGCTGCTGCGCATGATCGTCCCGTTGCTCGAGAGCACATCGCCGCGGCGAACCGGGGCACTGAGTCGCTCGGAGAAAAAATTCGAGCGGATCGAGAAAAGGATTTCGCCGGTGTCGAGGACTTGCACGGCATCCAGGCCCACATCCGGTGCCGGTGGCTGCAGCCCGAACGGCGCGAGCAGGTCCTGATTGCGGCGCAAAATGCGGCCCCGGGTGGAGAGCAGGTCGCCGTGTTGGAGCGGGCCGAGTGTGTCGCTGGTGATGTCGTGTTCGATCGAAAAGGCAATTTCGCCGCCAGGCAGCAGGTCCAGGGCATCAAGGCCCAGGTCCGGTCCGGGAGGCCTGAGTTGGAAATGAGGTCACCGCCGAGGACGATATTCGAGGCTGCCGGTCCGGCAGTGGCGGTAAAAAAGTTGGTGGTGGAGAACCAGATTTCGCGCGCGGGCGCGGCGGCGAGGCGCAGCGTATAAACCTGCGCCAAGGTGCCATTGGTCTGGCCGACGGTGATGTCCATCATCGGCCACAACCGGTCAAGGGTAGCGGTGGAATTGGTGAACTTGCAGACTTTGTTCGTGAAGCCGTCCTCGATCCGCAGTTCGAGAGACATCCGGAGGCTCACGGTCACTTCGCCGCCGATTTCGAGCGTGCCGCTGCCGGTAACGCGGTAGGGCCGGTCGCCGGCTGTGAATTGGATGTCCTCCAGGGCATAACGGGTGAAGAGTGTGTTCTGCTCCAGCACCCGAAGGTTGAATCTGCCGCGCATCGGCACCGGAGCGGAAATCCGGTCGCAAACCTGGCAATCGTCGAGCAGATAACTGTCGTGGAGGAGCAGGTAAGTCCACGCGGGGTCGGCTGTCGTGGTTTGAGCGAATGCCCCGGGACCGACAAGGCCGAACAGCGCGGACAGGAGCAGGAGCGTCTGAGGGAAGATCGATTTCAGCGAGTGACGCATGCTTTTTAAGACAGGATGGATGGATTCACAATACCCGCACGGGCAAGGTTGACAAGTCCCAGTCTCCCTCGAACGGGCGCACTTCTTGACACTGCCCCCGACTCGACCGGCACCGCGGAGCGCCGATCTCCGATCCGGCGCGTTTCGGGGTGCTTTTTTGAATACCTGCCAGGTCGGAGACCGGCGCTCCGGGGGCAGTGTCAAGAACATGCGCCCCCCTCGAACGGCCTCCTGAGCGAGGCCGCCTTTCACCGTTGCTCCGGCGCACAGGACGTGTTATGCACCGCGGCTGAAATCCATCGCGATCATGTCAAACCATTTCAGCAGTAAAATCGGCCTGTTTCCCGGAAGCCAGGTTGTGACGCGCGGCCCTCGCGCCCGCCCGCACTTGGGCCTGTTGACGCCTCACGGCTCGGCGAGCCGCCCCGGCCTGGCCACTGATTATCTCTGGAAAAGTACGCCCCGCGTTTGGAAAAAGCTCCTTTTTCTCTGCGGCATGGCGACAACTTTGGCGTTGATCGCGAGTTCGGCGGATGGGAGCCTCAAATACTTTCGTTCCGACGAAGGAATGGCCGGTTCAGGCGTTGGACCGTTGCCGGATAATTTTGATGCGCCCGGCGTGTTGCGCTGGCGGGTCGAGGTGGATCCCGGACATTCCACGCCGATCCTGGTGAACGGCAAAATCTTCATCACCACCTGTCGCGCCGGGTCGAAGGAGCTGGCCACGGTCGCGCTCGACGAGAAGGACGGACGGCTGCTGTGGAGGAGCGCCCTCGCCGTGACGCGTGTTGAGCAAACCCATCAAATCGGCAGTCCGGCAACGGCCACGCCCGCGTGTGATGGACAGCGAGTGTTTGTATTTTTCGGCAGCTACGGCCTGATCTGCCACGATCTCGACGGCAAAAAGCTTTGGGAACATCGAATGGGTCCATTCCAGGACGAATACGGCGCCGGCAGTTCGCCCGTATTGGTCGATGACAAAGTCATCCTCAGCCAGGACCACGACAAGGACAGCTTTGTCGCTGCGTTTGACTGCGCAACCGGCCGGATGATTTGGAAATCCGCGCGGCCTGACGCGGTGCGCAGTTATTCGACGCCGGCGGTGTGGACGCGAAACGGCCGCAAAGAACTGCTGGTTGCAGGCGCGCTGGAATTGACGAGCTACGATCCGGCCAACGGAGAAAGACTCTGGCGGGTGAACGGCCTCGCCCGGATCGTCATTCCCACGCCAGTGCCGGCCGCCGAGATGGTTTACATGGCGTCATGGTCCCCCGGCGGCGATGCCGGACGGCGCCTCGCGCTCGATCCGTGGCCGGCCGCGCTGGCGAAGTGGGACCGGAACCACGACGGCAAACTGGCCAGGGCCGAGGTTGACGATCGCGAAGTGCTGGACCGTTTCTATCGCATCGACCTCGACCAAAGCGGGTTGCTCGATGAGAAGGAGTGGGACCGGCACGCCGAAGTGTTCCGCCGGGCGCAAAACGCGATCCTGGCGCTCCGACCCGCCGGGCGCGGCGAACTCAACGAAAGCGCGGTGGTCTGGAAATACCAGCGCGGCGTTCCCTACGTTGCAACACCACTGCTCGACAAAGGCATCCTGTGGATGGCCAAGGATGGCGGCATCGTGACCAGGCTCG
>QHPW01000012.1:7960-8551 GCA_003219675.1 Verrucomicrobiota bacterium | reverse complement strand
CCAGACAATCGCGTTGAGGATTAGCCTGCGGAAGTCCGCGTTCCACCAGTTCGCGTAGAAATGACCGCCGGTGAAACCGAAACCGCGCCCGCCATCCGCGCGCTCCACAGCCCAGCCCACGGCGAAATCGTTGGTTTCTTTCGGAGGGCGCGTGACGATGATCGGCTTCAAGCGCGGGTCGTTTTCGCGAAATCGAATGCGGTAGTAATATTCCTCCTGCCCGCTGAACGGTTTCACCCCGCGCAGGATGGGATGGTCCGGCGTTCCGAACTTCGACCCGGCTTTCCAGGTTTGAATCGCCGAATACCAGTGGTTGGGCGCGTTGCCGGTCTCGTAATCGAAATGTCCGCCCACCCATTCCGTGATCTGGTCATGGACGCGCATGGGACTGAACGTGCTCCAGTGGAAGAACACGAGGCCGCAGCCGTGTTTCATCTGTCGTTCGATGACCTGCAAATGGTCGCCGACGTAGAGCGGATGATTCTTCTCGTCGCGGTCGGTCCCGTCCGAAGTCAGGAAAATCGTGTCCGCGTCATCGAGCGTCAAGGGGTCTTCCGGCCAGCCGTGAAAATGGGCCTCGACCCGCGCCTT
>QHPW01000012.1:0-7941 GCA_003219675.1 Verrucomicrobiota bacterium | reverse complement strand
TTCGTATTCGTGCGCCTCTTTCGGATGGCCGGTGATGGATCCGGCGATCAGGACGATTTTTTTCGACTTCTCGGCCGCGAATCCGGCGAGCGGGCAGCAGCAGAGCAACAGCACCATCCAGACCCGACAACAGGAGAGCTTGGAGCAACTCATAGGTGATGGCCGGATTGTGAATGATTTACGGCGGGAGACAAGGAGAAGCATAAACGGTCAAAGCAATTGGCTGCGACGCCGTCGGGTTCAGTCGACGGCGGATTCGAGCACGGTCAGTGTTCGGCGGTTCGCGTCGAGCCGCGCGCGCAGGCCGATAGGCAGCGTCAGCTTGCGCGCCACATGCCCGTATTGAAATCCTTCAACAGTGGGCGCCTTAACCCAGGACAACACTTCATCGAAAATCTCGTTGAGCCTCAGATGCGGCCCGGCGGAGTCGCCTGGTTTGCAGCCGGTGAACAGGCCGAGCACAAGGCCGTGGATCTGATCGAGAATTCCGGCGTTGCGTAGTTGCGCAAACATTCGGTCAATTCGATGAAAACTTTCCCCGACATCCTCGAGCACGAGGATGGCGCCGCTAAAACCCGGATTAAAGCGCGTACCCAGGTTCGACACCAGAAGCGAGAGGTTGCCGCCCAGCAACCGGCCTTCGGCGCGGCCCGGGATCCGGGTGCGCAGTGGATGGTTGTCTGGATTTGGGAGCGGGCCGACGCGCCGCGCCGAGGTGAGCAGGCGCCAGAAATGTTCTTCCGTATAAGGGTCCGGTTTGCGCCAGAATTCAACGCCCGGCAGCGGGCCTGAAAAAGTGACCAGGCCAACGCGCCGGAAAAGAGCGAGTTGCAGAGCCGTGAGGTCGCTGAAGCCAACGAAAATCTTTGGCTGGCGCCGGGCCGCGCGGTAATCGACGAACGGCAAGAGACGCGGCGAACCGTAACCGCCGCGGATCGCGAAAATGGCCTTCACTTGCGCATCGTTCAACATCGCGTTGAGATCCGCCAGACGTTGTGCATCTGTTCCCGCAAAGGAACCGTGTTGCGCCGCGACGTGCTTGCCGAGCTTCACGCGGTAGCCCAGCCCTTCGAGGTAACGCGCGCCCTTATCGATTTTCTCCGGCGGCAACGGCGCGCTGGCGGGGGAAATGAGGCCGATGACATCGCCGCGTCGAAGCCGGGGCGGGTGCAGGATTTTCATCGCTCATCAGCATCCGCGGTTGGTTCAGCGAGACAAGCGAATTCCGGGCGGTCGGCGGCTCCTGTGGGACGAGACTGCCGGCAAGCCGCGACGGTGTGAAGTCACCGCGGCCGAATCGCCGCGTTTCGCGCTCGCCAGCCTGCGGCCGGGTCTATAAACAGTGAGTGACGATGCTGAACCACATCTGGCTCGCCCTCATTCTGCTGGCCGTGTTGATCGGGGGCTTTGACAGCCGGCTCAAGGAAGTCGCCGACGGCGCCGTCAAAGGAGCCGAATCGGCCGTGACGCTCGCGTTGGGACTCATCGGTGTCATGACCGCGTGGCTCGGCATGATGCGGCTGGCGGAGAAGTCCGGCCTGGTGCAGGCGCTCGCGCGCCTGCTGCGGCCGGTCCTGCGCCGTTTGTTTCCGGACGTGCCGGTCGAACATCCGGCGATGGGTTCGATGGTGTTGAACATCGCCGCGAACATGCTGGGGCTCATGAACGCCGCCACCCCGCTGGGCCTTCGCGCGATGAAAGACCTCGAATCTCTCAACAAATTTCCCGGCACCGCGACCAATGCCATGTGCACCTTTCTCGCGATCAATACGGGATCGGTTCAATTGATCCCCATCACCGCCATCGCTGTGCTGGCCGCGGCCGGATCGAAAAATCCGTCGGCCATCATTGGCACCGCGTTGCTGGCAACCCTCTGTTCCTCCGCAGCCGGATTGATTGCGGTCAAAGCGCTGGAGAAATGGCGGCTGTTTCGCCCTGCAGAAACGCCCCTGGCACCGCCTGCGAAGGGAATCGAGAAGCCCAACAGCGCAGAACCATCCGAGCCCGCCACCGTCGTTTCTCCCACGCTCGCGCCAATGACCGCGTGGCGATGGCTCGTCCTGGCAGGGTTCGTCCTTTGTTTTTTCTGGTTCCTGCTTCAACCCGGCTCTCCCGAATGGTTCAACCTGCAGCCGTCAGCGGACCAGACCGGCCAGAACGGGGCGGTGCGTTGCATCAACGCCGTCTCGCTCCTCGCGATTCCGTTTCTGCTGTCGTTCTTTCCGCTCTACGCCGCGCTGCGCCGCATTCCGGTTTACGAAGAGTTCGTCGAGGGTGCTCGTCGCGATTGGCATGTTTCGCGGCGCGGGCGGGATTGATTTGCTGGCAAAGATGCTCAAGCCGGAGCTTGATCTGGTTCATTTCCCGACGGAGCTGTTGCCCATGGCATTGATGCGACCGCTCAGCGGCAGCGGAACGCTGGCGCTTTTCTCCGATCTCGTCAGGCAGCGCGGGCCGGACGACCTGATCGTCCGCATGGCGGGGACGATTTACGGCAGCACGGAGACGACCTTTTACGTGATTGCGGTTTACTTTGGGGCAGCGAGCGTGAAGCGGACTCGGCATGCGGTTCCCGCGGGGCTGATCGCCGACGCGGCAGGCGTCATCGCCTCAGTGGCCGTGTGCCGGTTGGTGTTCGGAGCGCATTGAACTCTGCCGCCACGGTTTGTGCCGAATCCTCAGCCGCGCCTCACGGCTTCGCGAGCTTGGGCTTTAACTTTTCCAGCTTCGGGCCGATGACAACCGCGCAGTAAGGCGCGTTGGGATGGTTCCGGAAATAATCCTGATGATAGTCTTCGGCCTTGTAGAATTTCGTCAACGGAACAATCTCCGTGACAATCCGGCCGGTGGATTTCCATTGAGCGGCCTGCCTGGATTCCTCAGCCGCCTTCTTCTGCGTTTCGTTGTGATAAAGGATGATCGAGCGGTACTGCGTCCCGACATCCGCGCCCTGTCGGTTCAGGGTTGTGGGATCATGCGCTTGCCAGAAAACCTCGAGCAGTTTTTCGTAAGAAATTTTTTGCGGATCGAATTCGATCTGGATCACCTCGGCGTGGCCAGTGGCGCCGAGGCAGACCTCTTTATAAGTCGGATTCTCCTTTGTGCCCCCGGCGTAGCCACTGGTGACGGACTTCACGCCCTCGAGCCGTTCGAAGACCGCTTCCAGACACCAGAAACAGCCGCCGCCGAGGGTGGCCAATTCAGTTTTGTTGGTCGTGTTCATTTTCCTGGGTTCGTCCGCCCGGGCCGTCAGGAAGCCCAGCGCAAGCAATAGCCAGATCGCACTTTTCATTTTCCTGCAAGCTCCGTCGAAGGCGGGTTGTGGCACAGTTTCCACTTCCGCCGGGACGCGCGTCCTCGCAAACCGGCTCGTCAGCAGCCTCGCCTCGCCAAACTGTGCCCGAAAGCGGACGGCAAATCCTGACGTGGAATGAGATTGTTGTGTTGGTTATTCAATTGTCAGCGTCCGCGCGATCCGACCGCCCGCGGGTCGGCAAACCGGCGTGTTTTTCGGCACTCTCCGGACGCAGCGGTTCGGAAATGGCCTGCTCTTCATTAAACCATTTGCCAAGGTCAATCAGCCTGCAGCGGCTCGAACAGAATGGTCCGTAGGCGCCGACAAACCAGCCGCCCGCTTTCTTGCAGGTCGGGCATTTGACTTTCGGCACGGGTTTCATGACCGCAACGCCGGGAAAATAGCGCGTTGCGAAGCAATCGGCAACTCTGACGACAAAAAGCTCTCATGAATTGGCCCTGCCGGTCGCCTTTCTTTGATTGGAAATTCCCGCGGCGCGATTACGATTCGCCCGCAATGGACCACCGCGCTTCTCCGCGTTCCTCAGGGCGAGCGGCGTTTCACCTGCTCCTGCTTTTTCTTGCGGGTGTTTCCGGCTGCTCCAGCTTTCACGGCAGGGGCATTCGTTACCAGCTCGATCACGAATACTCCGTGCGCCCGCGTTCATCAACGGCGACCGGATTTTTCCGGCGATGCTCGAAGCGGTCCGCCGCGCGCGGAAATCCATCGACCTGGAGACCTACATCTATTGGTCAGGCAACATCGGCGGACAATTCGCCGAAGCGCTTGCGGAGCGGGCGCGGGCCGGGGTCAAGATCCACGTGCTCATCGACTGGATCGGCTCGCGCAAAGTGGACTCGCGCGATCTTCGGGTGATGCGCGAGGCCGGCGTGGAGGTCGAAAAATATAATCCACTCGTCTGGTTCAATCTGGCGCGGCTCAATCACCGCGACCACCGCAAACTGCTCATCGTGGACGGCAAAATCGGTTTCATCGGCGGCGCCGGACTGGCCGACATCTGGCAGGGTAACGCCGACGCGCCCGATCACTGGCGCGACACACAGTTTCGCCTCGAAGGCCCGTCGGTCGGACAAATGCAGGCCGCGTTTATGGACAACTGGATGAAGACCACCGGGCGCGTGCTGGACAACGAAGATTATTTTCCGGAGTTGAATCCCGCGGGAGATCATTACGCACAGGTCTTTTTCAGCTCCCCGCGCGACGGGACCGAGACCGTCCGCTTGATGTATCTTCTGGCCATCGCCGCGGCGGAAAAAAACATCCGCTTGTCCGCTTCCTATTTCGTCCCCGGCGCGTTGACCACCGAAGAGCTCGTGGATGCCAGCCAGCGCGGCGTAAACGTGGAAATCATTGTGCCCGGGGCGAAGACCGACCTGCCGGTCGCGCGCTACGCCTCGCGCTCCAAATGGGGGCCGTTGCTCAAGGCGGGGGTGAAAATCTACGAATACGAGCCGACCATGTTTCACTGCAAAGTCATGATTGTGGATGACGTGTGGGTGACGGTTGGCTCGGCGAACTTTGACAACCGTTCGTTCAGACTGAACGACGAGGCAAACCTGAACGTTTACTCCGCCGAATTCGCCGCCGGGCAGGCGCGCATCTTTGACGAGGACAAGCAAAACGCGAAGCTGATTTCCTACAAAGAATGGAAGAGTCGCGGCCTCTGCACCAAACTGCTGGAAAGAATCCTGGCGCCGTTCCGGTCGCAGTTGTAGCCGCCGACGTGAGGAGGCGGAACAAGCGTCCGACTCGTTATCTCGGCGGCCACAGGGGGGAAATTCACCGCTTCACCGCCACGAGCGACAGTCGCTGCCACCACCAGACAATCTTCCCGGCTTCTTCGCCGAGCCGAAACAAATCGCGCGCAGATTGCGGCGCGTGGGCGACGAGTTCCAAGACCTGTTTCCGGTTCTCCGGCGAGGTCGCGGCGGTGTCGAAATACCAGTTGAGGTCCGGCTGCTTGAACGGCGCCAACGGTGCTTGCAAAACTTTCAAGCCGCTCGCTTCGCAGAGCCGGCTCCAGTCGCGCGGGGTGAGAAAGCGCTGATGGCTCGGATCGCGAAATTTCTCGACCTGATGAAGCCATTCTTCGGCTTCGGATTGGTCGTCCTCAACGCTGCCGTCAATGAGCAGAAAGTAACCTCCGGTCGGCAGCACCCGCGCCGTCTCGCGAATGAAACTCTCTGGCGAACTGAAATGATGCGCGGCCACTCGACAGGTCACAAGGTCAAAACTGCCGTCCTCGTAAGGGAATTGTTCGGCAGGATGCTGGCGCGTCAGCACATTCAAGCCGCGTTTGGTCGCTGCCTCCTTCGCGCGTTCCAGCATCGGCTGTGCGAGGTCGGCCAGTGTTGCGTTGTGGCCGAGACTTGCCAGAAACAGGCCGGTGTGACCTGCTCCGGTCGCGACGTCGAGCACGCGCGAGCCGGGCGGTAACTTCAGCGGCTCGATGGCGACGCGCACGTCTTCAACATTCTCCAGAATGTGTCCTTGCCCGTAACGATGACTTTGCCGGGCGAATTGCTCCTCCGCGGCCTGCTGAACTTCGTCAAGTTTCACGCCGCCAATCGTATTCCATGTAACGCGCGGTTTCCATTGCTTCTTCCTCCTCCAAATCGAGCTCCAGATAAATGACTCCTTCGCTCGGATTGTCGTTGTACCGCGGGATGGGTCGGAACCCAAGCGTTTGATACAACGCGCGAGCGGTCGTCATCGATGGTAATGTGTCCAGGCGCATCGCCCGATACCGGACGCTCCGTGCTTCAGCGATGATGGCTTTCGCCAGTTGGCGTCCCAGCTTGCGAAAACGAAATTCCGGCCGGACGTAAAGTCGCTTCATTTCGCAAAGACCGTCCTGGAGCCTGCGCAGCGCCACGCAGCCGGCGGGCTGAAGATTCTCTTGAGCGAGCAGCAACCGGCCCGTTGGCGGAGCGTATGGTCCGGGCAGTCCCGCGATTTCTTCGACAAAGCCCTGAAAACATTCGCAGTGACCGGTCTCTTCTGCGTACTCACGAAACAAGGCTCGCACCTGTTCGATCTGCCCGGCAGTCGTCGCCGGAAGGATTCGCGTGTCGCTCACAACAATTCTCCGCGCAGCACTGTCACCGCCTGGCCACCGAGGACAACGCGATCCCCGGCGACGCGCACCTTCACCACCCCACCACGCACCGAGGCTTGATACGCAGTGAATTCGCTCTTGTTCAATCGCGCCTGCCAGAACGGGCCGAGGGTGCAATGGGCTGAACCAGTCACCGGGTCTTCATTCACGCCGGACGCCGGGGCGAAAAAGCGCGACACGAAATCAAACTCCGGCCGATCTGAGCGGCTGGTCACAATGACGCCGCGAACGGGCAGTTCACCCAGCCGCGCAAAGTCTGGTTTCATGGCCCGCAGCGTCGTCGCGGAATCAAGCTCGACCAGATAATCGAACGCACTGCGGGCAACGAACAAAGGTTTCACACCCAAAGCGTCAGGCAGTCCCGCCGGCATCTCCGCCGGCTCGGCGATTTTCGCCGGGAAATTCATCTCGATGCCGGAGCCGTTGCGCTTGGCGGTCAGCAATCCACTCTTCGTGTGAAAGCGCGCGGTCTCGGCGGGTGGCAGTCGGGCGGTCTCCCACAGGATGTGCGCGCCGGCGAGTGTGGCATGGCCGCAAAGCGCAACTTCGACCTTCGGTGTGAACCAGCGCAAACGCCAGCCGTCGCCTTCGCAGTGGAGAAACGCGGTTTCGGACAAATTCATTTCGCGGGCGACGTTTTGCATCCATGGCTCGTCGCGCGGCGCGGATAAAACGCAAACCGCGGCGGGATTGCCTTCGAACGGTTTGTCGGCGAAGGCATCGACTTGATAGATTGCGAGAGCCACGTTGTTATTTGTTGAATCGCGTCGCGCACCGGGCGCCGCGTCATTGAGGCCAGGGTAACCACAACACGGTTTTCAGACAATACCCGACGCTGAAAAGACCGCAGAGCCACAGGGCAATGAAAACCAGGTGCTCCCAGAACCCGGTCCGCTCGCGCCTTGCCAGATTCATGCTGATCCGGGTCGGGGCAACAGCTTCTTGCCCGTGATGAATCTTCAGTTGCGCAGCCGCAGCCGTCACCGTTCCGAGCGCGACTTCATCTGTATCGGCAGGCGCGGGCACGGGCTGCACTACGATCGCGCCTTCGTCGTCAGACACGAAGCTCTGGCCGGGCTGCAGAATCACGCCGGCGGCGGCCCCGGCTTGCCTCACCCACAAACGTCCCCGGCGACAATCGATCCGTGCGCCGCGAACATCCCCTTCGAGGCGCCAGGATGAATTGGAATCGAACGCGAACTGGATGAGGCGTTTCGCAGTCCTCTTCCGGACCTCGCGTCGCGGCCCGAACAGCGCGGCACCCCAGCGCGACGCGAGTTCCGGCACTCCGTTTCGCCCACCTCCGTGGCCGTATAAAAGCGTCTTCATTTTCATGGCGCCCATGATGCGGGAACGCGACGGGACGGAACAGACGCAGAAGAGAATTTTTTTGACCGTAACAGTTTTGTGAATCACGAAACTGTACTGGTAACTTATGCGGCGAAGTGTGACTGTCAGGAAAATGCGCCGCGCCTATGATCCGCTCATGGCCACCCAAAACCTCGCT
>QHPW01000453.1:3328-6889 GCA_003219675.1 Verrucomicrobiota bacterium | reverse complement strand
GTCCCGGTTCATGTCTTCGATCAGGTCCTGGTCTCGACTGTCACCTCGCGTCCATTAACCCTCGATGAAATCAAAGAAAAAGGCATCGTCATTGACGAAAATAATTTCCACGCCGTGGAATTCGAGGTCGGCTTCGTGCTCGAAGGCAAAACCATCCCGGTGAAATTCCCCGTGGTCGCGCCCACATTCAAACAGTCCACTGAAATCATTCCCCAGGCCGAACTTGAAGCGAAACTGATTAAAGCGCAGGAGATCAACCAGCAGATTGCCGCAAGCACAAGCACCACGCTGCCGCCGGAACTCCAAACTGCCGGCCTGAACATCCAGGTGCAGGGAATCAACTTCCAGCGCGTGGACCTTGGTGAGGGACCGGATTTAACCCTGCAGATTCCTCCCATTCCCGCTTTGATGATCATTCCGGGGAACATCGGTTATTTGAACCAGTTTTTCAGCGTCCAGATTTTCACGGAGAATGCCGCGCCGCCCAATTCCGGGTTGAGCGTGTTCAACGTCAGGGCCGAGGTGATTCTGCCGCCCGGTCCGGACCAGATCGCCAGCACCAACTACAATGTCCCCGGAGACGATCCGCTCCGCTTCGCGCGAATCGGACCCGACAAGATCATTCAGAGCATTCAACCGGTGGTGCGGCCCGGTCCAGACGGGCAGATTGGAAGCGCCGATGACATTGGCAGGCTCTATCCGGGCGAAACCGGTCAGGCCGAGTTCCTCGTTGAAGGTTTGCAGGAAGGTCTGCACGTGATGAACCTGAATCTGACCGCCGACCTCGATGGACTTGCCGCGGGCACGATAAAGATCACAGGCAAAGCCGCCGGCTCGGTGCTGGTAAAAAATCCGAAGTTCTCTCTCGCCTTCACGCATCCGCGAACCATTCGCTCGGGCGAACCCTATTCAGCGACCGTGACGGTGCTGAACACGTCCACCACGGTCGCCAATCTGGTGAGTGTGACGCTCGCCGGGGCCTCGTTAAGCGGCGGCGTTCTTGAAAGTCCAGAGACCGTCCAACTCGACACGATTCAGCCCGGCCAGACCGCGACCGCGACATTTCGCATTCGCTCGCAACGCACGGGTTCCATCTCTTTTTCCAACCTCACGACGGGCGACGACAGCGTGCAAGGGCGCTTTCGCTTGAGCATGGGCATTGACGAGCGCGGCGTGGCGCTTTCGCCGGACACCATTGGCATGCCGGATTACGTCAACGCGCTCCCGACCGGCGTCCTCGACGGCGCGATTCGGGTGCTCGGTCAGGCGCTCAGCGTCGCCACCGCGCCCCAACCGCCGCCCGGCGTGAAACCGGTCGCCAGTTCCATCGTCACGCGGCGCGTGCTCGAACTGGCTGAAGCCGGCCAACGCCTGCGTTATGGTGACGGGACGAATCGTGTTTTGACCGATCTCTTGCTCGATTGGCAGGGCGGGCGCGTGTTCAACGACGGTTTTGATCAAATCCTGCGCGCGACAGACGCCGGGCGCGAGTTTCGCGACGTCGTCATGGAGGCGCAAGAGGCTGCGGACAATCTGGACGGCACCGGACGATTGGCGGAACGCGCGGCGGACCTGGCCGGGCGAGGCGAATCCTGGGCCATCGCCAGCATCAACGATTCACAAATCGATCTTTCGTTGTCGCAAGGCAGCGCTTTGGCGGGCCTGGACAAAAGCGACGTTGTCCAGGCGCTGGGTTATCGCGGGCAACGCGGTCACTGGCTGACTGCTTCAACCCTCAACTCTCAACTCGCAACCCTCAACTTCCACTGGCAAGTCAATGGAACTGTTGCGCAGGCGGAGTTGGCCGCGCTGCTGATTACCACGAACGGGACGGCCCGGCAGTGGCGCTGGTCCGTGCCCAACCCGCCTCAAGGCGCCTGCTACGTTTTTAACGCCAGTGATCCAACCGGCGGTTTGCACGCCGACACCAACTGTGACGGAACTGTGGACGCGATCCTTTCGGGGACCGCTACGCCCATCAACGAACTTCCGCCGGCGCTTGTCACCGTGTTTCAGGACCCGACGGTGCAGGCGGGCCGGCCATTTCCTTCCTGCGAGGGCAACGCGAACATTCTGAATTATGGGACCGTTCTCGCGATTCTTTTCTCGAAGCCGATGACTCAGGAGAGCGTGAACATTCTGGACGCCTACCGATTCGACAACGGCAACACTGCCGGATCGGTCCAGGTTCAACCGGGCGGCCGGGTCGCGCTGATTAATATGCGCCTGCCGTTTGGCGCGATCCATCCGCGCTCCATCACGATCAGCGGCGTCAGTGACGTTCGCGGCCATCCCCTGACAACGGTGACCCGACCGGTCGGCAGCAGTTTGACCGAAGGGATTGCTCTCCACGGCCGGGTCGTGCGAGTCGATAGCAGCCCGGCTGGCGGGATTCCCGTGACCTTGACCATGCACGATTCGGTCGTGTCCGGGGACGGTTGTGAGTCCGTGAATGTGCGGGTGGCACAAATGTTCACCGACGACGCCGGCTCCTTCGATTTCGACTTTGTGCTCGCCGGAATGTCCTACACGGTTGCCGCGACCGATACGAGCGGGCTTTCGCGAGACACGATTCAAGCGCTCCTGGATTCCACCACCGACGGCGCGGTCGCGCGGGAAAAATTGCTGGCTCTCGCGAACCAGCCAGGCGCACAGGGCTCGTTGCTTGCCGATTTCGGCGCCAATTCGTTGCCGCAGGCGATCGCCGCGGCCGAAGGACTGGACCGCGCCATTTTGCGCGATTCGCTGCCGGCAAATTCGCCGCGGACCGGTTCGGAAGTTCCCGTGGCGTTGCGTTTCCGCGGCCGCGCAACGGTGGTCGGCCAGGTATTTTCCCCCGACGGGCAGACACCCGTGCAAGGCGTGGCGGTGAATCTCTTTCCGGATCCGGATTCCCGCGAACTGGGTCGGGGTCTGTTCAGCGACAGCAACGGGCGTTTCGCCTTTCAAGGCGTGCCGCTCGGGCTGTTCAGTGTGGTGGCGCAGCGGGGCGGTGAAGTTCCACGGACGGTCCTCGGTGAACTTTCCGTGCCCGGACAAACCACCAACGTCACAATCAATCTGAATTCGCTCGTCACGGTGGTGACGCGGACGGACATGCGCGGCCGCGTTTTTGAAACCGACGGCGTCACTCCTCATGCGGGCGCGCAGGTCTTTGTCGGAAACTTCATCAACGGGCGCCTGGGCAATCTCGTCGCCGCAGTCACCGCCGACGCGAACGGTTTCTGGTCGGCGAACCAGATTCCCGTCGGCACGTACGATGTCGCAGCGGTTTCTGTTGACGGAAAACGGAAAGGGGTTCGCAACGGCGTCGGCGCCGTGGCCGGCGCGGTGTCCCAGGTGAACCTCACGCTCCAAGGCAGCGCCGCCGTCATCGGCCGTGTCGAAAACAGCGTCGGTATGCCGGTGGCCAATGCGATTGTTGCCGGCGGCGACACGCTGGTCCGCACCGACACGAACGGCCTGTTTCAATTGAGCGGCGTGCCTGAAGGTAACCGCACGATCAGCGCCGGGCTTGAACGCAATCCAGCGGCGGGAATTGACTTTCCGCGGCTGGGCAGC